>JBCCFB010000020.1:0-43951 GCA_039029995.1 Planctomycetota bacterium | reverse complement strand
GTATAATCCGCGCTCGTGGATCGACCCTGCATTTTCAGGAACAAGATATGAAAACAACATTTCCGGCCAGAATGCCGGGCATCGTACTGATGCTGCTCTTTGCGCTCAGTGCGAATTTTTCGTTCGCCCAGGACGAAAGCATTAACGATCAGCTGGATGAGCTGAAGACACAGCTCAACTCGGCCATCTCCGACCTGCGCGATCAGTTTGAAGAAGCCGAATCAGATGAAGAGCAGCAGCAGGTGATTGAAGACCGTCGCCAGCTCGAACTGGTTCTGGTAACCAAAGCCGTCGCGCTGACGGCGGACAACGATGACGACGACCATGATGTCCAGATGCTGATGTGGTTGATGGGCAAGACTAAAGGAGAAGGTCGTGACCTGGCTTTCCAGACTTTGATCTCTGACCATATCGAATCCGACAAGCTTTACCTGCTTGCGGATCAACTCGGACGTTCACGTTCACCGGAAGTAGAAATCGAACATTATCTCCGCCAGATGATCGAACACTCTTCGGCTGATCGTGTGAAAGGTGTTGCGACGCTTTCGCTGGCCGGACTGATTGACCGGATTACCGCAATGTCCGACCGCGAAAAAGATGCAATGCAGGAACGCCTTGGAGACGAATGGCGCGAGTATGCTGATTCCTGGTCCGGCGAGCGAGGATCGGAAGAGGTCGTGAAACTGCTTAACGCCTGCGTTGAACAATACGCGGACGCCCGTGTTCGTGGACGCGGAACAGTCGGCGAAAAAGCCGGAACTCAACTGGCTCAAATGAATCTTCGTGTTGGCGGCGTCGCTCCGGACATCCTCGGAGAGGATCTCGACGGCGTTTCTTTCAGTCTCAGTGAATATCGTGGCAAAGTCGTCATGCTCGATTTCTGGGGTGACTGGTGAGGCCCCTGCCGGGCGATGTACCCTCACGAGCGGTCGCTCGTGAAACAACTGGCTGACAAGCCATTTGCTCTGGTAGGTGTTAACAGCGATTCGGACCTCGAGGAGATCCGGCAGATCGTTCAGCGGAAAAACCTTGCATGGCGAAGCTTTCAGAATGACAGCTCAACCGGAACCATTTCCGACAAATGGGGAATCCAGGGTTGGCCAACTATTTTCATCATCGATGCCGAAGGCGTAATTCGTTTCAAGGGTCACGGTGGTGACTTTGACAGTGTCATCGAGGAATGCCTGGCTGAGATCGGTCACGAAGTCGAAATCGTGTTCGACGATCCGGGCGAAAATGAACCTGCGGATGATGACGCCGACGGTGAGTAGTTGTGAAGTCAGGTTCATGCTGCGGCGCGAGTAGGGTTGCTCCGCCGGCGGCTTTGACCTCTTCCGGAAATTCAGAACAAGCCGCATGGCAGCGATAGTTGTTATCGCCGCAATGCGGTTTTTTTCGTCGTGGTATCAATCGCCGGGATTACTGCTTTGTCCCCGGGGAATCCAGCCGATTCTTTGAAATACAAATCGTCTGATGCGTCTCATCCAAACAGGCATCGAAGCAGAAACACCTATCTATGAAACCCACGTATCTATGAACAAAGAGCAAACGCCGCGATCGGTACCGGCACGAAGCCTGATTGCCAGAATTTCCTCGGCTGCAATTGCTCTGGCTGTCGTTCTGGTTGTCTTGCCGCTCGGGTCCACATTGTTCGCCGGCAGATTCTGGGCGTGCGACCTCGCCACCCATTTCCGTGTGCAATACGTTGTTGCTCTGATTCCGGTAATCCTGGTCTGCCTGTTGGCGAAGAGGTGGAAAACGGCACTGGCTTTCCTGGCTTTACTCGGCTTCGCCTCGATGCCGATGATCAAGTACTACATGCCGGATCAACGACAACCACCGGCGGTCGAGGCGGTTCGTTTTGTCACCTTTAATGTCAAACGGTCCAATGACGAATTCTCCCGCGCCGTCACTTTTCTTCGTGAAGAGAAGCCGGACGTGGTAGCTCTATTTGAAATAGATGAACGCTGGAAAAGCGCGCTTGCGGAGATCAGCGAAAGTTATCCCTACGTTCAGTGGGAATTGCGCGAGGACAATTTCGGACTTTGTCTGTTTTCCAGAATTCCATGGTCGGAGATTGAAGTCTTCAGGACCGAGACGATTCGCAGCAGGCCTTCAATCTTTGCACAGTTTGAGATCAACGGTCGACCGGTCCAGTATCTTGCCATTCATCCGGCAACACCGCTGACTCCGGAAAGTGCTCGATCTCGAAACGAACAACTGTCAGCCTTGACGAAGAGGTTCGATCTCTCGACCGCAAGGATTTTGACGGGTGACTTCAATCTGACCCCGTGGTCACCTGTTTTTCACGATGTCCTGGCAGCGGCAGAAGTCAGAGATGCTGCCTGTGGATTCGGGATTGATCCGACGTGGTATCAACTTCCAACGCCCGTGGGCGGGATCAAGATAGACCACTTTCTAGTCAGCGATGACGTTTTTGTTCTTGATCACCGAGTAGGTCCCTACCTTGGCTCCGACCATCGCCCGGTGGTTGCCGATCTCCTGATCAGCAGTGAGTAGGCTTACGTCGATCTAGTCAATGTACGAGCTCGAGATGCCGGTCATGGCTTGTGTCTGTGTCTCGGAAAATTGACGGATTGCAGTTTGAATCATGTGCTGTTCCCGTCCGCCGATGCGAACCGATGCCGCATAGACTTCCCGGAACATCCGGCTGTGCTGCTGCTCGTAATGCGCGGTGAAACACTGAAGCTGTGTGGACTCTTCAGGTGTGAGCGAAGGAAAGACGTCAGTCGCGTTCTTCATCCGGGTGGCGCTGTTGATTCGGGACACGATATCGGCAGCGCCGGACGAGTCGCTACTCTGATCAAGGCGAGCTGCTTCGTCGGCGATCGTTCCAAACGTTTCGCTGAGTTCGAGGATGTTACTTGCAAACTCACGCGCCTCGGGATTGAGCGACTCCATACGCTGTTGAAAATCCGTCCCGGCGGTTTGAGCCGCGTCTGCGCTTGGTGATGACCCGAGGAAGAAGAAACCACCAAGGGCAACCATAACGAGGGCTAAAACAAGGACGCCAACGAAAACCAGACTGTTGCTTTGCTTGTCACGATTCATATCGGTGCCCCGTTTTTAAGTTGTGTCGCGATGGATTGCAGGTGTAGGTTTGAAAAGCTGCTAAACACTACAACCTTTAAGTCGCCGGGCAACAAACATGATGCAGAAAATGAACACGCAGACACGACCCCGATTTCCTGAACGGAAATATCCGGACAACCGGACCTGAGCCCGGCTCAAGGAAGCGCGACAGACATTAATAGCGCGGAAGCCAGGGGTCTAACAGTCCTGGAAGGCCGTTGCCGGAGCCTCACCGGTATCAGCTTTGCCACGCGGGGTGTGTGGAGGAAGCTGCTGCTGGATGTCACGTAGCAGTGTCCGGAGCGAGTCAATTTCCGCTCCGCTTAACCTCGATGACTGAACAAGATAAGCGAGCATCGGAACCGGTCGGCCGGCAAAGACGGAATGCAGAAGCTGATTGCTCGCCCAGTCCACACATTCTTCTTCTGAGAACTTCGCACTATAGAGATAGCGGTTGCCCTTGCGCTGGAAATCCAGAACGCCTTTCTCAACCAGCCGGTGCAGAAGCGTCTTTACGGTTCCCGGCGACCAGTTCATCGTGCTCGTAAGTCTCTTGATGATTTCACCGGACGTAATCGACCGCGCTTCTGATGCGGATTCGAAACGCCAGACTTCATGCATTACATGCCACTCTGCGTCTGAAATGCCGGGAAATTCATTGTCCATACCTGACTCCTCTGATCGACCACGGGTTCAGTTACAGAGGAATCGCGCGCCGGTCAACACCGATCTGCGGGTAGACTGTAGTTCCCGATTGACAGCTAACCCTGCAGGTAGATTTCCGATGGCAATGAAACGGTACAAGTCAGCTGATGACTTTTTCAAGGCTCAGACGGCATGGAAAGCCGAGCTTGCAGCGCTGCGTAAGATTCTCAAATCGACGCCGCTTGAGGAAACGGTCAAATGGAGCTCGCCCTGCTACACCTATGATGGCAAAAATGTTGTTGGAATCAGCGGCTTCAAGTCCTACTTCGGTTTGTGGTTTCATCAGGGTGCACTGCTGGAAGACAAACGACAGGTGCTGATCAACGCACAGGAGGGAAAGACGAAAGCCCTTCGGCAGTGGAGGATGACATCGGGCAACGAGATCAAGCCGACGGTTATCAAGGCTTATGTGAAAGAGGCGATTCAACTGGTCAAAGACGGCAACGAGATCAAGCCGGCATCCAAAGGTGCTGTGGTTGTTCCCGAACTGCTGAAAAAAGCCCTCAGCCGCAACAAAAAAGCGGCGGCCGCATTCAAGAAGATGACGCCGGGAAAGCAGCGTGAGTACACGGAGTATATCGATCAGGCCAAGCGTGAAACGACAAAAGAATCCCGTGTTGCGAAGATCATCCCGATGATCGCCGAAGGCGCCGGCCTGAACGACAGGTATCGCTAGTGTTAACGAACGCCTGAAGTTACTGCGAATCTCCCTGACGTCTTGCGAGATGGTCTTCGAGCGACTTGAGCAATCGTCTTGTCTGAACACCTGTCAGAAAAACGCGTGATGTCACCACTGGATACGGCGTCAGGTGCAGCAGGAAATCGATTTTGAATTCATACTCGGTGTGATTGATCATCGCCCCGTTTGCGTAACTGCCGCGCAAGACGTTGTCATCGAACTTCAGGTCATCGTAAAAGCTGGCACCGTCCACCTGTCTCGTCTCAACGACATCGGCAGCCGCACCGGATCCCGCCGCGGCGCCTTCATTTGCGCCGGCAGCGTTGTCGCCCTCTTGATTCTGTTGCGGCTCCGTAGCTGGAGGCGCGGGTTCCGGTGAGAGAATATTGCTGCCGAAACGACGTTCATGATTTTCGAGGTTTATTTTCAGAGCCCCGGCGATTCTCGGTACGGTCTGCCACGCCAGAACAACTCTCGCGACAACCTGAGCCGGCTGGACCAGAGTTTGCAGAAAGTCCAGCACCATTTCGTTGGGCGAACCCATGACAGAGATCGCACTGGCAAACACACCTGTTCCGACGGATTCCGGCAGTCGAGCTGAAAGGTGGGTTCGTGGTGGTTCTTTCGGATCAAACTGTTCCTCAGACACGGCTTTCCTCGCTATTGAAGTGTTTGAATCAGGATACCGCGATCAGCGCAAAAAAAAACCGCAGCCACGAGACTGCGGTTCCGGTTTTTCGTATCTATCAGCGTTTGTTGACTTCGGGAGTCAAAGATTCGCTGACTCGTGACTGGTCTGACTCGAAGACAAAAACGCTGTCTTCTGCCATCAGTCGACGGCTGGAATCTGCAACTCTGACGATTCCGCGAACAACATGTTCACCTTTTGCCGCACCTGCAACTGAGAAACTGAGGGTGGCAGTTTCTCCGGCTGGAACGTTCATCGGTGTAAAGCGGATCGTGTTGTCGACTTCGTTGACCTGATAGGTATTGTTGGCAACGGGTACGAGCGATGGAGCCAGCTCGATTGCGACTTCGACGCCTGATGCAGCACGGCTGCCGCGGTTTTCAACTTCAACCACGATGTTCGTACGTGAACCGACTTCGATAGGCCCGCTCTGGTTGATCAGGCTGATCGAAACATCTGCGTGCGTCTGAACCTGGGTAATCAGTTCAAACTTTTCTGTGGAGGTGTCGCTACTGCCAACAAACAGTTCGCAAACCTGTCGGCCCGGTTCGGTCGCCACTGCTTTCATCTGAATGACTTCCGAAGCGGCGGCAGCAATCTTGTCGAAGTTCCAGATCAGGCGTCCGGTCTCTTCGTCGATTGAAGCTTCGCGGCTGATCGTTGTAATTTTGATGCCCGGAGGTGTTACGACTGAAACCTGAACGTTGTTGACGTCTACTTCACCTTCGTTGTCCACTTGAATCGAGTACAGTCCATCACGGTTGATGAAGGTGAACTCGGGGCTGGTAGCTGAGACTTGAAGCTCAGGCTGGTAGACCTGAAGAGCTCCGGTCGCATTTCGGGTCTCGCAGCTTTTCGCGCCGACGGCAAAAGCGAGGTCAAATTGACCCGGTGCAATTGCGAGCGATTTCAATTGAATCTGACGTGCTTCACCGGGGCCGAGTTCGGCGATCGGTGCAGGCAGTTCAGCGGATTGCGGCTGAAGACCCTCTGGTAGCTGGCGATTCAATTGAACGTTGCGGGCGATACCATCACCGATGTTCGTCACGGTCACCGTGTGAGTCGCCCAGCGGCCAAGAGTAATACTCTCCGGACCTGCGACGTCGATTTTCAGCTGCGGTTCGTAAACAGCCACATCTACTTGCTGGTTTTGTTTGATCTCAATTGATGTCGACAGTTGAAGCGGCTTTTTCTCGGTTGGAATAACTTCCAGTTCGATTTCCTGAATCTGACCGGCAGCAATCTGCGCGATGACATAATTGAGGGTCCGGCCCTCGGTTGATGTCGGTGCAGGATTGGATGTATTTACGATCGCGTGGCCGGGAACAACCGTCGACAACGAGATGTTGGTCGCGGTCATGCGGCTGGTGTTCTGGATTTGAATCCGGACAGTTGCCGGCTCGTTGAGGTTGATCGACTGCGGTGAAACAAGTCGAGTTGCGATTTGCGGAGCGATCGCTGTGGCAACAGATGAATTGTCACCCCCGGTTGTGGCAGGAGCCGTACCCGTCGTTGATCGGTCCACCCAGTTCGGGTCAACCTGCGGTTGCTGCCGGAAGGATGCTCCGAAGTTCGGCACCGAATTAAGGTTCGGGATACCGTCCTGCCGGGGATTTGTAATGGTTGGGAGCTGCGCCTGTACCGGCTCAACGGACAAAGGCTGGGAGCCCGCATCAAACTCCTCAAAGCCGATCGCTTCGGGATCCGGCAGTCGCCCGTCAGGTGCACGCCGCGTGCTTTGTACATCCTGCGGACTTAGAGCTGCGGTTCTCAATGCCGGAACCGGAGGGTTCTGGGACGGTCGAAGCTCAATAACCCGCGAGGCTTCACTCGAGGAGACTTGGTCAGACTGAGCAAAAACTGAAGTTGATATGAGAGCGACAATGAGTGTCGCCAAAAAGGCGTGGGAACAGCAACGCATTTCGGTGCTCCGGTAGTGGACGTTTCAGCGCGGGGTATACGCTCATTTGTCCCCTATCGACAGACCATATCTATAGAATCCACAAAACCGGAAAAAACCTCCGGACTGCTATCAGTTCTCTGCAGGCGGCTTACGTTTCCCGGCCGTGATTTTCGAAATCTTGTCGCCGGATCAAAGGGATACGTCTGCGCATGAAAATACCCTCCGTGAGAAGCCATCACGGAGGGCGGAAGTAGTTACAGAGACGAACAATGGCTAGCTAATACCTACCTCGCTAGTCGCGTCCGATCTGTTTTTCCTGCGACGAATCCGTTGCCCGCTTGTTTTGTCCTTAAAGAAGCCCGCGCAGTTTATTCCGAGTCCTGGTCCATCTTTTCAGGAATGATCTCGATCATGACCCCCTGGCCTGTTCCGTCACCGCGAAATCGAATTGCTCCACATACCTGTTTCCGGTTCAGGCATTTGATTGTGTCATGCAGCCGTCTTTTCGGGCATACGTCGTTGCTTGGTGGAAGTGGATCGTCGATCTTCACCGGCCATCCCTCTTCCTGAAAGGCGCGGATGACTCGTTCCTGGTTCGCGGCCGGCCATTTGAATCGTTTTACCACTTGTTCTCCGAGCTTCAATTCACGGAGATTTTCGTCCCAGTAAGGTTGCATTCGGCGTTCCCGGTCGTTTCGCTCTTCCGGTGGACCGCCGTTCGGATTCGTATTCACGTTGTGACCCAAAGATAAAGATGAATTTGAATAAACCGCCTGCCGACCTGAGTCGGTAAGCACAAAACAAGATCGAGAAGAGAGTGCGAGGTCTTGTTTCTGGAACGACCGGATGGCTTCACCGGCAGCGGTCAATTCTGTCCTGTGCTCGATCAAACCCTGCCAGACCAGGAATCGAAGGACATTCCGACCAATACCGCGATCAGTGAATTCAGCAATTTCGAGAGCAAAATCCCACGGGTTGCGTCCGCAACTGTCCGCAAGCTTTCTCGCGTTGTTCAGCAAAGTAAGTACGTTGTCGGCGCCTGTCTTAAATTCGGGATTGCTCATCGTTTCCCTCCCCGGGTGGTGATTCTTGAACTCGGTTGCGCGCTGCTGGTGGTCTGAGCTACCTGGGTATCTCAAACCGGAACCGGTACCTCCGCTGGAGAGGCTGGAACCGGTCGTGTCAGCGGTACTGAGTTGTGCCACTCGACGCGGGTCGTTAATTCGCTGATGCAGAACATCGCGAACGATTGCTCTGAGGCTTTCCTGCTGAGTTCTCGTAGGGCGACAGGTTTCCCCGCCAACTTCTACAGGCTTCCCCTGGGTATCAACATTCGGAGCCAATTGACTGTTCGTCAGATGCGATGGAAGGGTAAATTCCGGGCCTAATTTCTGCCTTGTTCGCAAGATTTTGTTCACTTTCGCCGTCCTTTTCCGGGTTCTCGTCGAGTCCGGAAACTGGTGATCTTGATCCGCTAATGTTGCCACCAGATAGAACGAAAAAGTCTTCCACATTCGGAGTTACAAAATTTGACGATTATCCTTAAGTCATTGAAATAAAAGGGTTTAAAAATTTCTGGATTTTCTCCCCAGCGCCCCCAACAGGATTGTCATAACGCCCGAGGACGAACAAATGCGGCAGTTTTCCTTTTCTTGCACGCCGTTTGCTCCTGTGCGTCTTGCCTGGGTGCGTCGCAAATCTAAGATGGCCCCTGTCCGGAAATTAGAATTCCGATTCCTGTCAACTCGACCGGCCGGACTCGACGAACATTCAGAATTGAAATGGGACCTCCATGATTCGACGAACATCGATTCGAAAATCACTCATCACCCTGTCAGCCGTTTTTCTGCTAACCAACGGCTACTACGGACAACAAACTGCGCAGTGTCAGGAAGATATGAACTATCCCGAAGCCCGCACGGTCGATCAGGTTGACGAATACTTTGGTGAGCTGGTCGCTGACCCTTACCGCTGGCTTGAGGACGATGTCCGGGTTTCAGACGAAGTAAAAACGTGGGTCGATGCTCAGAACGATATGACGTTCGACTATCTGGAGAGCCTCGAAAGCCGTGACGCAATCCGTAGCCGGCTAACGGAACTCTGGAACTACGCCCGGTATGGCGTGCCATTCAAGACCAGCGGCGGACGCTACTTCTTTCAGATGAATACAGGCCTTCAGAATCAGCCTGTCCTCTACATGATGAGCAATCTCGATGCAGAGCCCGAAGTCCTGATCGATCCAAACGAATGGTCCGAAGACGGCACAACGGCACTGAGCGGAATGGCGTTCAGTGCAGACGGAAAATATCTCGCTTACGGTGTTCAGAAGGCCGGTTCCGACTGGAGAACATGGCGCGTGATGGAGATTGATACGCGAACCGTACTCGAAGATGAAATCAACTGGATCAAGTTCGGCGGAGGCGACTGGTCGGCTGATAGTCGCGGCTTTTTCTACAACCGATACGATGAGCCCGATTCAGAAGACCAGTTTCAGGCTCTCAACAAGAACCAGAAGGTCTTCTACCATCGCATCGGGACAACGCAGGCTGAGGATATCCTGATTCATGCGGACCCCGATCATCCCGACTGGGGCTTTTCCCCGACGGTTACCGACGATGGAAAATATCTGGTACTTACGGTCTGGGTTGGTACGGATGATCGTTACCGCATTCTTTACAAACGACTTGGCGACGACGGCCAGGCAGTCACCGATCATCGCATGGTCGAATTGATAGACAACTTCGACAACGAGTTCACATTCATCGGAAACGATGGCCCGGTTTTCTATTTCAAATCAGATGTAGAAGCTGCAAAGAAGTGCATTCTTGCAATCGACGTCGGGAATCCTGCCAGAGAGAACTGGAAGACAATCATTCCGGAATCGACTGACGCAATGGAAAGTGCTTCGATGGTCGGAGACTATTTCATCTGTGATTATCTCGAAGACGCCAGGACCGTGGTAAAGATCTTTGACCTAGACGGCAACTTTGTGCGCAACGTCGAGTTTCCGGGAATCGGATCTGCCAGTGGTTTCAGCGGCAAACGCTCACACACCGAGACCTTTTATACGTTCAGCAGCTTCAATCGTCCGCCCGCGATCTATCACTACGACCTCGTCAACGGAGAAGCGACTCAGTTTCGCCAGGCGGAGGTTGACTTTGATCCAGAAGACTATGTCGTCGAACAGGTCTTCTACGAGAGTAAGGACGGTACGCGGGTGCCGATGTTTATTGCCTATAAAAAGGGAATTGAACTCAACGGAAACAACCCCACGCTGCTGTACGGATACGGTGGATTTAATATCTCACTGCCACCCGGATTCAGTGTCGCGCGACTGCAGTGGATGGAAATGGGAGGCGTTTTCGCCGTGGCCAACCTCAGAGGCGGCGGCGAATATGGAAAGGACTGGCACAAAGCCGGCACAAAAACGCAGAAGCAGAATGTGTTTGATGACTTTATTGCTGCGGCTGAATGGCTGATCGAAAATAAATTCACCTCTCCACAGCACCTCGGGATTCAGGGTCGTAGCAATGGCGGCCTGCTGGTCGGCGCCTGCATGACTCAACGACCTGAACTTTACGGCGCCTGCCTGCCCGGAGTCGGAGTTATGGACATGCTCCGCTTCCAGGAATTCACCGCAGGAAAATTCTGGGTGGACGACTATGGTTCCAGCACTGCCAGTGCTGAGGAATTCCAGGCGCTGCGGGCGTACTCGCCGTATCACAACATTGACGACGGAGTCAGTTACCCTCCGACGCTCGTTGTAACAGCGGACCACGATGACCGCGTTGTACCCGGACACAGCTTCAAGTTCATGGCCAGACTCCAGGCGGCTCAGGCGGGGAACCATCCAGCACTGATTCGAATCGAAGTCGATGCCGGTCACGGCGCCGGAATTCCGACCGACAAGAAGATCGCCGAAGTTGCCGACGAATGGACATTCCTCGCAGAAAACCTCGGGCTCGATCCCTGGTTTCCCGGAAGTGAAGACGATTGATCCCACGCGGATCTTCAGCCAAACGAACTCATCAGCGGCGTTCGACCCCGCTATTCATGGGGTGTCGCTGGAATTCAGTATCAAAGGTGCCCCACTATCGGGTTGTTTTGGACGATTAGTTTAGTGTTGCTTTCCGAATTGGTCGCTAATCGGATTGCTAAACGTCGGAGGAGCCGGAAAATATAGTTCTGGGTGGTCGAACAGAATTAGTGTGTCACGGAATGGTTTCTCACACGTGGGTTCAATGCGCTAGGTTATCAGTCCTTTGCTGGCTGATTTCTCTCACTTTCCTGCTTCCGGAATCACGCGGCAACGTTGATCTGGGCCAGAACGCTCCATTACGTATCTATGGACCGGAAGAGATCGGCAGCCAGGAAGTACTCCTGTCCATCGCTGTGGACCACAAGGGGCGTGTCTTTGCAGTCGGCCCGGAACATCGAGCTGTGTTCTGGTTTGATGGTTCCCGATGGCACACCCATGCTCTAAACGATATTCCGCGCATCATTCTTTCCGATGATGAGGGTGGCATCTGGATCGGCGCCAGCCGCGGTGTAAGTCGTGTCTATGTAGACTCCTTCGGTGGAATCAGGGTTGAAGATCAGCCGGCGGATATTCATGAAGACGAAGACGCCATGTTCACGCTGGGTAGTCCCGTTCCCGGTGGTGTCTCACTTTATAACGCCCGCCTGCTCGCAACGTTTAGGGGCGGGGCGGCTACTGTAGAGCGGAGTCCGGAAGGATTCGAATGGACCTTCGTGGACGACAAACACAGACTACTCGTCTCAGAAGCCGAAAATAATCTGTTCAAGATGACTGATGGACAACTCACTCAAGTCACCGAGTTGTCAGGTACTAAAGTGCACCAGGCTGTCTGTTCAGATGACGGCACGATTTATGCATGGACCTTGAACGGGTTTCTCTATCGAGTTGATAACGGCGAGGCAGTTGAATTCTCCAACCCGCTCACAGCAATTATTAACGGTGGACGAATTTACTCGGTTGTTGAATTGCAACGAGGCACGATTGGAATTACGAGCTCTGCAGGGTTTTTTGAGTGTGACGAACGCGGACGAATTTTAAATTCCGTGAACAGCGCGCATGACCTGAAACGTGACTTCGTTTTTCGCGTCGTGGAGAATGGCGATTCGATCTGATTGAGTTGCGGGCGAAGCATTGCCTGTCTTCGTCCTTCGAGAGGCGTGCACTGCTACAGCATTGCTGACGAGACTTCCAAGGTTCACGACATCGTCCAACTGGGAGGACTCATTTACTTTTGCACCGACTATGGTGTGAGTACCTTCGAACTCGATTGCAACGACATGCACGTCAAGGTGATCGAGGATATCGTCAGTGCTCCCGTGTATTCAATTGGTGTTCATGAGGGAGAGATATTCGCTGCATCAACGACCGGCCTTTACCGGATCATTGACGATGGTGGCAACCCGGGAGCGGAAAGACTGAACGACTGCCCGTGTTACTCATTCCTCGGAACAGGGCCGGACAGGATTCTGACATCCAATCAGAACGGCACGATTATCGAGATAGACCTCAGTAATCAGGATGCTGAATCCGGACGGCACTGTGTCACCAAAGGACCTTCTTTTCCTTTTGAAGTCCGCCACCTGCACAGAGTTTCAGACTCGCTCGTGATGGTCAGGGGATGGAATGGAAAATGGGCTCTGACTGATATTTCACACGGAATTGAAAACGCCGAACCAATTCTTACAACGACCGATTCGTCAATCGCTCAGTGTGTGGAATTCGAAGATAGAAACCGGTTCTACTTCGATGTCGGATTGATGGTCCCGTACGTTGACGAGTCAGGTCGGGCAAGCCTTGAGACCGCTGGAAGCAAATCACTGAACCAGTTTCTGACGACCAATCAGCCTGAGTTGATCTTCCCTGCGGGGGACAGCAGCTACGCAATCGTTCACGACGGAAAAGTGGACCGGCTGAGGATTTGCGGGGACAAAATCAAATGCACCAGCACCTGGTATCTAAGCAATACACGGAATTGCATCGCTTACATCGATGACGACAAACGTTTTGTCACCTGCGTCACGGGTGAAAAACTCAACTTTGTCGACATGCGCGATGTCACGGCCCCGATCAAACTCGACGCTCCTCTGGTGAACGGGCGGTTTGACAGCCGTTTTCAAGCCGGAGACCGCGACGAAGGTGTTGTACGACTGCAAACCGGCGCCGGAATCGTATTTGATTTCTCGGTTCCGGCCTGCAGCGCTCCGCCGGAACATATCGAATATCAGTTCCGCCTGGCCGGTCACGAGCAACATTGGTCAGCCTGGTCAGGAGTACTTCAAAAGGAATACACCGGGCTCGGTGGTGGCGATTACACTTTTGAAGTCCGTGCCAGAGTCGTCGATGTCGTATCAGATGTCGAGTCGCTGTCCTTTTCTGTGCTAACGCCGTTCTATCAGACGATTCCGGCTTACTTCTGCTACCTGCTAGGTGGAATCGGGCTGATCTTCGGTCTTACACATTGGCGCTCGCGACACCTTGAGCGTGCCAACCAGCGAATGGAACGGCTGGTCGAAAACCGCACGCGCGAACTCGAGCAAAAACGTCTTGAGGTGCGAAGAAAATCCGAAGAGCTGATTGTTCAGGCCAGAGACAGCGAGTCCGGAAAACTGCAGAGCCTCAGCCGTTCACTGGGCTGCATCGCTCACGACTTCAACAACCTGCTGCAGGTTGTTTCTATCAATTGCGAAATTCTTGAACACTCCGTGGACCCGCGACTGCGTGAAGTCGTACGTGGAATCGCGTCCGCAGGAGACGCTGCGGCAGGTCTCTCTTCGCGGATCCAGTCGTTCACCGACTCGATGCCGGTCCGTAAAGAGGTCGTTTATCTGGACTCGTTCATCACCCGCAACGTCCAGATGCTGCAGTCAACCGCCGGCAGCAAGACATCCATCGATTTGAAAACGGACACCGCCTCGCCACCACTGATGATCGACCAGTCAAGGCTGCAGCAGATTATTTTAAATCTCACGATCAATGCCGCAGAGTCCGGCGCGTCAACGATCACGATAAGAAATGGTGACTCCTACCTCGATGAAACTCTGCTGCAGACGGCACGACGGTTTGCCGGGGGTGCGGAAGAAGGCGTCTACGCCTGGATTGAAATCGAGGATGACGGCTGCGGAATCGAAAACATTGACGAGATCTTTGATCCCTTCTACTCCACCAAGCGACTGGGCCGTGGACTCGGCCTTGCGATTGTCATTCGTGCTGTTGACCGATGTGATGGTGTTGTTTTCGTCGAATCAAGCACCGGTGAGAATCCCGGCACTCGCTTCCGCATCTGCTTCCCTGTAGATGGAAGCGACGAATCGGATGTGCATCGTCTCGACGGCGACACCGCACTCCTTAAGGAGTTCTTTCACATTCTCATCGTTGATGATGAAACGGCCGTCTGCGATTCGATCGAACGATACCTGAACCAGCAATCCAACTGCAGAGTAACCACAGCAGAATCGGGATTCGAAGCCCTTGATCTGCTCGAAGCGGATATCAGACCCGACGTCGGCCTGTTTGATGTTTCCATGCCCGGAATGAGCGGCGATCAGCTCGTCAAAAAACTACGCGATCTGGGCCACTCCTTTCCCATAATTCTGATGAGTGGTTTCAGCAAAAGCGAACTGGATGAACAGGTCATCGCCGACTCAAGTGTTGACTTTATCCAGAAGCCGTTCTCGATGGCGTCCATCGCCAGCCTGCTACAACGGAAAATCTCCACCGAACGGATGACGTAACCGGCACATTCTCCTGACACCGGAATTCTTTTCGCCGACTCAACGCGCGATCGCTATACTGCGGCCATGGCGAAACGGAAGAAAAAACGCACAAAGCGAAAGACCACCAGCCGCAAACCGGAAGCGCGTAACAGCGATCCGGATTCCACAGTTCAACATCCCGGGACGACGGCGCTGGCCGGAGCGTTCAGAGAACTGAATCATCTGGTCTTCTGGCCACCCTTTCTTCTTCTGCTGGCCGCTGTGGTTTTGAACCTTGTGGACAAAGAAAAATTCAAAGAAGTCACCGGTTCTTTGAATGAGGTCGTAATCTCAAACTTCGGCTGGTTGTTCGTCATCTGCGCCGTCCTCGCGCTCGGGCTGTGCATTCTGATCTGTTTTCTGCCCTTCGGACGCGTACGGATCGGAGGTAGGGACGCCGAGCCATTAATGAGCATGTGGAACTGGTTTGCGATCACGATCTGCACCACCGTCGCCGTCGGAATCCTGTTCTGGTCCACCGCCGAGCCGATCGATCACCTGTTTTCACCACCGTCAACATTGCGACTTGATGCAAACTCCCCTGAGTCTGCAATGTTCGCGATGAAGACAATGTATCTGCACTGGTCGTTCACACCCTATGCCATTTACTGCGTGGCTTCGTTGACCTTCGCTTTTGCCTACTACAACATGAAGAAGCCGTTCTCGCTCGGCTCGACTCTTACACCCTTGCTCGGCAACCGTGTCACGGGGCGCACCGGCAACCTGATCGACGCAGTCTGTCTTTACGCGCTGGTTGCGGGCATGGCTGCTTCGCTGGGAACAGGAATACTCACGATCTCCGGTGGGCTGAATCACTTGTTCGATGTGCCGCGCACGACTTTTGTCTGGGCAATCATAGCGATCGTGATTGTCGCGACCTTCATCGTTTCCAGCGCAACCGGGCTGATGAAGGGTATCCGGATACTTTCCGACCTCAACGCCAAGGCGCTATTTGGACTGGCCATCGTCGCGTTCATCGCGGGACCAACGCTGTACATCATCACATTCGGTGCAAGTTCAGCCTTCAACTTTCTAATCAGCGCTCCTCAGATGAACATTTTTCCGCTGACGGCTGACAATGGCGACTCATGGCCGGGCACCTGGACAGTTTTCTACTGGGCCGTGTGGATGGCATGGGCACCAATTACGGCCTGTTTCCTCGGTCGCATTGCCTACGGCCGTACGGTGCGGGAGTTCATGCTGGTCAACTTTGTGTTCCCGTCTCTTTTCAGCATGGCCTGGATGGCGATATTCAGCTGCACTGCGATTCATCTCCAGCAAAACGGCACAGACCTGCTCGCGGTCAAAGATGCGTCGGGGTACGAAGCTGTCAGCTACGCGGTTTTCGAAACCTTCCCGTTTGCGGTCGTTATCATCGGCTTCTACCTCACCAGCGCGTTTATCTGTTTTGTTACTTCCGCCGATTCAAACACCACAGCGATGGCCGCCATCAGCTCAACCGGCATCTCACCTGAGAATCCCGAAGCCAATCTGTATATCAAAGTCCTCTGGGGTGTCTCCGTCGGTACTGTCGCATGGGTGATGATCAGTTTCGCGGACATAAACGGCGTTAAAATCATCTCAACGCTCGGTGGGTTTCCCGCTTCCATCCTGCTTCTTTTCGTAATCGCATCGCTTGTAAAGATCCTGCTGAACTACAAGACTCTCGATGCGACTAAACAATCATGAGGCTGTCGCGATTCGGGCGCCGCATCAATCCCGCCGCAATCAATGTGTCACTCGTAAGACAAGCACTTGAAATACAGCGCATAAAAAAAGGGCGGATCATTGTCCGCCCGGGATCGCAATAGCTCATCTATTTTTTGCGGCGGCAGATGGTCAGCCCTGCCAGTCCGGCCAGAATAACAACAGCGGTTGGTTCCGGAATATTCGATCCTTCTGCGCGCAACACGATATTGTCCACCTGATGAAAGCGGGATGCGTTGCTGGTGAAGTCACCGAAGTAGAGACGGAATTCAACCAGATCACCTATCGCCAGGTTCTGGTGCTGTTCATACGGCGAAAGATCGATGCTTACGTTCGCCATCTCCGTGTCCGGATTGTTTTCACTCCCCACGTGAGTGTAGCTCCCGAGAAATTCTCCAGATCCATTGTTGAATCCCTCGGTGTCTGAATAGACGTGGACGTAGAACTGGCCGCCGGCATATGTGTTGACCACCTTGTAGTCAAACTCAATCGTGTCCAGATCCCACTCGCCATTGTTTATTTCCAACGAGAACTCATGAAAGCCGTTGGAAATCAGCGGGTTTGTCGTGGATGACGTCGCGTTGGCGCCCATGTACACGGTTTCCGGACCGACCCCCGAACTAAGTGGCGGCCGGATAATCGAACGGCGGGTGCTGTAGTGTGTCGCCGTTGTCGCATTGGTCGTATCGGTCGACTCTACTCGCGAGTCGTCACCCCCCTGGGACAACTCGACCACCTGATATTGAGCGACGATGTCTGCGTGGCCGAGGCTGCAGACCGCGAGGCCCAAGACGATGGATAAAAGAAATCTGCGGGTCATGGTCTTTCATTCCTTCAAAAGAATCCGGGAATTGTTCTGGGCGGACATTATCAGAGTGCACTTCGTGATTCCCAATACGAATCGATGAGTGCTGCTTAACTGGTGCAGTCACTCAGAAACGACAGCACTACCGGTAAGCTGGGGCTGCGCAGGAGTTGCGCAGTCTTGTTAGAAAGCTCCGCGAGAAGCTGCTAGCCCTTTTTCTTTTTCCGGGCTGCTTTGCGATCGGGTCGATAGCCGGCACCGGGCGCAAATCGCCCTTCCTTCTTCCGGCCTTTCTTCTTTTTATCTCCGCCTGATTGTCCGCCACCGCTTTCGTTCATGCGATGGACATATTCTCCGCGGAACTGTTTGCCAGCCATTTCCCGCCGTCGCTTGATCGCTTCTTTGGGAGGCTTGGCAGGAATCAAACAGTCGCAGCCTCCACCGATCAGGTCATGACGTCCCGTCTCACGCAGCGCTTTGCGGACTTCGAAGTAGTTCTCCGGCTTGAAGAACTGCATCAACGCGCGCTGCATCTTTCGATCTCGCAACTTCTTCGCGATAAACACCGGCTCCATCGTGAATGGATCGAGTTCGGTGTAGTACATACACGTCGCGACATCCATCGGAGCCGGAATGAAATCCTGAACCTGATCAGGTTTGTAGCCGTTTCGTTTGAGAAAAATGGCGAGATTGATCATTGAATTCAAATCACTGCCGGGATGGCTCGAAATGAAGTAGGGAACCAGATACTGCTTCTTCCCTTCTTCTTTGGACGCTTCCCGGAAGCGATCAGAGAAGTCCTCAAAATCATTGACCGAGGGTTTGCGCATGTGATCGAGCACATCGTCGCTCGCGTGTTCCGGTGCAACTTTCAGCAAACCGCCGACGTGATGCTTCGTCAATTCATCGACGTACTCAGGAGAACGTCTTGCAAGATCCATCCGGACTCCGCTCGCCACCAGCACCTTTCTCACACCATCGATCTTCCGCGACTCCCGCATCAATTGGATCAATGGGCCGTGGTCCGTCCCCAGCAGCTTGCAGATTTTCGGATGAACGCATGACTGACGGCGGCAGACAGCTTCGACTTCCGGTTTCGAACATTGCATCTCGTACATGTTCGCGGTTGGACCACCGATGTCGCTGACGATTCCATTAAACTTCGGATCGGAAGCCATCTGATTGATCTCGGTAAGCACAGACTCCTTACTTCGAGATTGAATGATACGGCCCTGGTGAGCGGTTATCGAACAGAATGTGCAACCGCCGAAGCATCCCCGCATGATGGTGACAGAGTCTTTGATGGTCGAGAAAGCCGGAATCGGCTCTTTGTACGACGGGTGCTGACGACGCGTGTACGGCAGTCCGTAAACCTTGTCCATCGCATCCTGTGTGATCGGCAACTGTGGAGGATTAACGACGATCGTCTGAGTTCCATGCGACTGGACCAGTCGTCTGGCGTTATAGGGATTCGTCTCGTTGTGCATGACTTTGGTCGCCCTCGCGAAGGCGACCTTGTCGGTTTTCACTTCCTCATAAGATGGCAGTTCGAGTGCATTTTCCGGCGCTTGCTCGCTCGCTCCCAGCGCATAAGCCACGCCACGCATGTCCCTCAGATCTTTGACCGATTCGCCGGCGTCCAGTCGTTGCGCAATTTCTACGATCGGATTTTCGCCCATTCCGTACACAACAAGATCTGCTTTGCTGTCCAGCAGAATGCTCTTGCGGACGTTGTCGCTCCAGTAGTCGTAGTGAGCCAGCCTACGCAGCGAAGCCTCTACGCCGCCGGCAATGACCGGAACGCCCTTGAAGGCTTCGCGCGCCCGGTGGCAGTACGCCAGAGTCGCCCTATCCGGCCGCATCCCGATTCGTCCACCAGGTGAATAGGCGTCACTGTTGCGAACCTTCCGGTTGGCCGTGTAGTGATTGATCATCGAGTCCATGTTGCCGGCGCTGATTCCAAAGAACAGGCGCGGACGGCCGAACCTTCTCCAGTCATCACATGATCGCCAGTCGGGTTGCGCCACAATTCCAACCCGGAAACCTGCGGCCTGCAGCGTCCTGCCAAGAATCGCCATCGCGAAACTGGGATGGTCGATGTAGGCATCGCCGGTAATAAAGACGATATCCAGTTCGTCCCAGCCCAGCTTCTCTGCCTCTTTCATAGACATCGGCAGAAACTCACTGCCTGCCGGCGTCGGCACAGCCGTTCCGCGCAACACTTCGAGACGTGTGCACTGGCTCTTCTTGTCGAGTACGGGGAGTTTCATCGGCTGGCTGTCGTTGTTCCGGAACCTTGATCTTCGATTGTATCCTGCCACCTGCTTTTCGTCCGGAAAATCCCGGCCGGCTGTGGCAATTGTGAAATGGCGGGCTGCTACCGTAAGCGGGACCTATGCCTGATAAATTCGTGATTCGTGCTGAAGCTTGTCCAGCTTAGCTTCCAGACGTTCACGGATCCGGGTCATAAGGGGGTCTGTTGTCGCCGATTTGTCGCGTTTCGTCTGAACTTCGATCGCTTCGTCAAAATCGATGATGGCTTTCATCTTGCCATGCAGGCGGCATTGGTCCGTCAGGTCCTCTTCAAATTTTTCGACCGTTTCCAGAATCCGGTCGACACTCGGGAACTCAACCAGGTAGTGTTCCGGGTAACAGTCAATCTGCTGGGCGAGATAGGTGTCCTCGAGTTGTGCCCAGCGCCGGTGACGCTCATCGTTGTCCACTTCCGAACGAGTCAGCTCGGGAAAGATCTTCATGCGCAGACTTTTGATTCGAATCTGAACGCCGCCTTCCTGTTCGCTTCCAAGCCATTCTCGCTCCAGCGGATTGAGCAGTTCGTTGACCAGCCTTGTCTGTCTCTGACGCATCGTCAGTCCACCGACGCTTTCCAGACCGAACTGAACTTCCTTCAGCGTCAACAGTGCGTTGCCGATCTTCACGATCCGGTCTACCAGAGGTGTTCCGGGCTCCGGTTTCCACGTCAGACGATTTTCGATATCCGAAAGCACCTCCTCACAGGCATTTTCCAGGTCACCTTGATACACGTATTTGATTCCGACCGGATGTACGACGACTTTGCCACCGTTGTCCTTATGGCGTTTTTTTGCTGCGGTGCGGGCAATAAAAGCCGGACCATCGAGCATGGCCATCATCCGGTCATTGGTGCGACTGGTCGTGCCCTCGGGGAAAATCAACAACGGCCTGTCGGCGGTGCGCAGAATCTCGACTGCGTAATCGATTGCCTTACGGTCCAGACCCTCGCGGTTGACGCTGAATGCGCCCATCAGCCGCAGGATCAATGTTCTTATGAATCCGACATTGAACAAGTGCCAGCTGGCCATGGCATAGAAAGGCGTCGGAGTTTCACGCGCGACGTGACACATAATCATCGGATCTGTTGTCCTTGGATGATTGGGCGTGAGCATGATTCCATGACCGGCTTCGATACTTTCGCGAAGCAGATCCAGGTGGCGACACTCATGATCTATGACGCCGTATCGCTTCTTTAGAGTGGGGACATACAGCCCGGTTCTCGTATAGAAACGCTGCATAAATGGCGAGCGGATCGCAGGCACAAACTCGTACGGTTTTTCAATCAGAATTTCTTGCATCAGTGCCCACCATTTATCCGGACTGGAGAATTTGATCCGGTGTCTATTTGATCGACCTGCTCCGGGGGCCAGGTCAACAGAAACGCAATTTTAACCCCCGACAAGCGCGCATCTATGCGGCTAATTCGAACTGTCGCGGATTTGCCATCCGGTGTACAAACGCTGTCCGGTGTTTCGCCTTGTTTTGGGCTATACTCCGGTTGTTTACCGCGATTTCACCACCAATCGGCAGGTGCAAATCCCGAACCAGACTTATCGCCAACTGCTCCAGACAACAGTGAGCCGCGAACGTTCCATGGAAGACCACGATAAAACACTTTCAGACCTGCGCGATCAGATCGATCATCTGGACCGTCAGCTCGTTGATGTCATTAATCGACGCGCCCAATGCGTCGTCGAAGTAGGCAAACTCAAACGCGAAACCGGCATTCCGATCTACGCACCTCACCGTGAGGTCGCCGTCCTTCAGAAAGTAAAGTCGCTCAACGACGGCCCCATTCCTGACGCGACGCTTGAAGCTATCTACCGCGAGTTGATGAGCGGGAGCTTTGCTCTGGAACAGCCGATCAGGATCGGTTACCTCGGACCGGTCGGCACGTACAGCCACCTTGCCGCCGTTCGCCACTTCGGCTCCAGCGTTGCATTCGAAAATCTCCGCGCTATCGAAGGCGTATTCGAGGAAGTCGCCCGCGGCCATGTCGACTACGGTCTTGTTCCTATCGAAAACAGCACTGGTGGCGGTATCACAGAAACACTGGATGCGTTTCTTAACTACTGGAAGCGGTTGAACATCTATGGCGAAGTGCAACTGGCCGTGCACTTCAGCCTGCTCGCAAGTTGCAAACCGGAACAGATCAAGCGGATCTACTCCAAGCACGAAGCCTTCGCGCAATGTCGTAGCTGGCTGATCACGCAGTACCCGCAAGCTGAGCTTGTTCCCGCTGAAAGTACGGCGGTCGCTGTTCGTCGTGCAAAAGAGGAATTCGAACAGGATCCATCTTTCGGCGTTGCGGCCATTGGCTCCTCGCTTGCCGGCGAAATTCACGGCCTGCACACGCTTTTCGAGCAGATCGAAGACCGTCAGACCAACGTGACGCGGTTTCTCATTCTTTCACGTAACCAGACCGAACGGTCCGGCGACGACAAGACGTCGATCATGTTCACGACTGAAGATCGACCCGGAGCCCTGGTAGATGTGCTGAATGTTTTCAAAAAGAACGGGATCAATCTGACGCACATCGACAAAAGACCCGGCGGCGAAGAAAACTGGGACTACACTTTCTTCATCGATGCGCTCGGGCATTGCAAAGACGCACGGTTCGCTGAAGTGCTCGGTGAAGCCCGTGCTCACTGTAAACGGCTCACGGTTCTCGGCAGTTTCCCGCGGTGTCAGCGCACTTTGTAGATCGAATTTGTGTAAATCAAATTCGTGTAAATCGAACCAATGCAAAATTGAATCCAACCGGCAGCCACAATTCTGGATTGATGATGATTACTCAACTTCGGTTTTCGACGCCTGCAGTACTGCTTCTTGTTCTAAGCAGCGCGATGCTCGCGGCTCAGGATGCAGACGTTTCAGCGCCCTCGCAAAAAGACACCGAACCGGCAGCCTGGACGTTTCAGGAGTCGGGTTCAACCGCATCATTACGCGGCCTGCATGTGGTGAACAGTCGCGTCGTCTGGGCCAGTGGAACCGGCGGTACGGTTCTGAGAACGACGGACTCTGGAGCAAACTGGTCAGCGGTCAACATTGCCGGTGCGGAGGAACTCGACTTCCGCGACGTTCACGCATGGGATGAAAGTTCCGCCGTCGTTATCAGTGCCGGTACTCCGGCCAGGATCTACCGGACTTCAAACGGGGGTGATACATGGGAGCAGGTCTTTGAGCATCCTCATGAAAAGGCGTTTTTTGACGCACTCTCGTTTTATGACGATGTCCATGGAATCGTAATGAGTGATCCCGTTGATGATCGGGTCCTCTTGATCACCACTTCGGATGGCGGAGCGACATGGACCGAGGCTCCTGCTGAAAACCGTCCCGTTGTAATTCCGGGTGAAGGTGGATTTGCAGCAAGCGGAACGAACATGCGCATCTCGCCTGCGGGTCACACGTTGATCGCTCTGGGAAGTGCAAAAGAGGGAGAAGAATTCGAAGAGAGCCGGATCGTATTTTCAACCGGCAACAGAGCGGACTGGCAGGTCGCCACTGTCCCGATTCCTCGTACGCCGTCCGCTGGAATCTTCTCGATGTGTTTTGTCGATTCGATGCATGGCATCGTTGTCGGAGGCGACTATCTGGATCAGGACCGATCAAACCTTAACGCGGCTATCTCCAGTGATGGCGGGCTGACTTGGGCCACACCGACGGGTACGACGCCCGGAGGATATCGCAGTTGCGTGGCTCCGCTGATTGAAAACGGAGAGCTTACGCTCGTTACTGTCGGTCCGGGCGGCACCGATATCTCACGGGATCTGGGCAACAACTGGACCACGATTTCTGCTGAAGGCTTCCACAGCGTTCAGTTCGCTACCGACGAGCCAATTGGATGGGCAACAGGCTCGGACGGCCGAATCGCCAGGTGGTCAGGCTTGATCGAGTAAATGTGCCGGGGAAGGAACCGGCTGGTCCTGCGCGACTGGTCCCTGTTGCCCTGCCACTCATCAAAATTACTCGCCGTCAAATACTCCTCATCAAAACAAGAGCCCGCTTTCTGAGCGTCTTTTTCTCGAATTCAGTTTCACCGTTTGGTATCGTTGAATCGAATCAGCATCAAATTCGAAGGAAGATCTCATGAAACCGTTCTGTGTTTTTGCCCTGACAGGTCTACTGCTGAACCTTTGCTTTGTAGCTGAAACATTGGCTCAGGATGAGTCGGGTCAAACGACCTCAAGCACACAACCATCCGATGCACCGGCCAGGCCATTGGACGAAACAATCGACGATGGCGAGACAGAGCCTGACGTTGACTATTCGTTTCTTCCGTGGCGTACCTGGCACTACGCCGGCAATGATCGCACGATGTATGGTCAGTTCGACTCGATTGCAGACTTCCAGAACGTCTCGATCTTCGATCGTAACGGCGCGAAGGTGATCATTCCGATCTACGAACTTTCCAACGCCGACATTTTCGAAGCGGTACGAAGCAGCATGGAAAGCGCAAGTGAAGACGACGTGGAAATAATAATGCTGGATGAATCATTCGAGCTGATGATCGATGATGCTCCCGATATGCTGGACCTCCATCAAGAGCAGGACAGCCTGTTTTCAGAGGTGGAAGCGATCGAGCTCGAGGAGTTTCCGATGGAGCAAGAGCTGAGTTCGGAACTTCAACCACCGCCAATGTCTGAAGAGGAGATGGAACTGCTCAGACAACAAATGATCGAAGAGGAACGTGCTCGAGTCGAAGCGGCAGAACAAAGAATGAGAGATGCGGTCGCCGAGTCGCAGGAAAGAAATGCGGCAGCCGCGGCACTGGAATCCCGGATGAGCGACGAAGAAGCCGACCCCTCATTGCAAGCGGACCGAAGGCTGCTTGAATTGATCGCTCAATGGAATCAACTGAGAACCTGGACTGACAAATCCGGCAGCTACACGTTTCAGGGTACGTTCCAGAAACTTTCCGGGGAAGGTGATGTGACATTGATCGACGAAACCGGAGAAGAAGTGGAAGTGCCTCTTTCACGGCTGAGCCTCGACGACATTTACGTCGCCGTACATGGCGAGTTGTCTCGCGAAGGCGGAACACCCATACGCAGGTTCGCAATCAGTAGTGACTGGATTCCCGGCCAGAACAAGAATTAAGACCTTGGCCGAATAAGGTGAACTGTCTATTGGCCGGGTAAGCTTGAGCAGCTTCCTGCGTCCAACACCCGTCACGTTCTGCCCCTCTCACGTTCTGCCCCTCCGGCCCTTTCGCTAGCGGTCAGCCTGATACGCCATCGAAGTCAGACACGATTTCTCACGTATTTGTGTCCATGCATGCACATTTGCAGGGTGAATTACCCGCAGAAAGCCGCATTTTTCTGTTTTCCATGATTTTCTGCTGTGAATAATCAGAAGTGTCGCGACCAATGAGTTGAGTTCGCGGAACTCTGTTTTGACTGCATGTGGATGAATCCCCGCCCGACTCCAATCGACTGGACCGTTGCCCTGGCTGAACACCGTTCATGGCTCCGTAAAGTCCTGCGCTGTCGGGTCAAGGATGTCCATGCAATCGATGACCTGATGCAGGAGCTGGCTTTGTCAGTTGTTCGTCAGGCGAAACAGAAACCGGATTCGGTCCCGGTCAATCAGGACAAGGTCGCACCATGGCTTTACCGGATTGCTGTGAGACAGACCATCAACCATTACCGGCGAGCCGGCCGCAAGTCGGCGGCAAAACCGGTAGAGGATCTCGACGGCTTTGACCGTGAGGCAGAGCCGGTGGACTGGTTGATGTCGAGGGAGCTTCACGACTCGGTACGCCAGTCACTGGAGCGTCTGCCGGCAAAGGATCGCGAGCTACTGGTACTCAAGTACACGGAGAACTGGAGTTACCGCCAGTTGGCCGAGCACCTGGGTGTCCGGCCCCGCACAATCGAATACCGGTTGATGCGTGCGAAAGACAAGATGCGACGAATGCTGACGGCGAATGTCGACCTGCCGGATCATTCTGCGACCACATCGCAGTCGCACAAACAAACGAAGTGAATCCCGATTTGAAAAACGTTGAGACAGAAATCGATGAAACGACTAGAACAGCTCCACCTCCAGCGGCTGATCGACGGGCGACTCGACGACCGTGAAATCAGCGAGATCGTCCGCGATGCCCAGGATCATCCTGAACTCTGGCAGCAGATCGGCAGCGCGTTTGTGGAAGATCGTGTCTTCCGCACAGCGATCGGCCTGTTTGGAGAAGAACCTTTACAGAACTCGAGTCCGGTTGAACTCGCAAAAAAGTCTGATCCGCCGGCTGCGCAAACAAATCGCTTGCGAGCAGGATCCGCATTGGCGATTGCGGCATCTCTGCTGGTAGCGTTGACGGCGGGACTCGTAGCCGGCTGGTATATGAACCGGGGAACAAACGAAACTCGACTAGCCGCTCCGTCACCGGAAAACCGCGCTGATGAGATGCTTGCCGATAATTCGCCTGACAATGACCAGCTGACTGCGACACCGCAAATGAACCAGGTAGTTGATGTCCAACCTGACTACCACCTTCAATTGCAGAATGCAGACGGCAACGAAATGCTCACAAGTGAGGTCCCGCTTTACACTTTCAACAATGCGAAACGAATTGGCTATACATTCGATCAGAACAACCTGCCGGACGAAGCGTATTCAATTGCCGTCAACTCGGGCTATGGCCTGGACGAGCGAATTGACTATATGTCCGGAGTCCTTTCGGACGGTCGCAGGTTTATCGTTCCCATTCGTACTTTGAAGTTGTCGCACGGGCAGTAACTCCCGACAAACCACGAAGAAACTTTCGCAACAATTCAAACGTTTGAAGATGAAGACAGGCCGTTCAAGGAGCCACCGGGCGAATTGAGGCTGCTGACAAAACTAACGACCGCACAAAGTGCGGCAACCATAAACGAAGGAGACAAGATGAAAACCAGATTCCATAAACTACTTGCCGCAACGGCATGTGCGGCGATGTCGATCAGCGGAATTGCTGCGGCCACCGCACAACAGGAAGGCGAAGTGGAAGTCATCATCCTTAACCAGGACGGTGAAGAGGTTCAGGGAGTAATCGGCGGTAGCGTGCAGATTCTCGAAGGCGACACAGCCGTTCAGGACATCGAGATCAACAGAGTCGTTCAGGGAAATGCTGTTGAGATCCAGGGTGATCGGATCGTAATTACCGATGCCGATGGTCAGACTCAGGAAATCGACATTTCCGATGCACAGAGCGTTTCGGTCAGTCAGTCTATTCAGTCGGTCAACGACAACGGGGAGCAACGAAACGTCAGAAGCGGCAGCGCCGTGATTATTGACGCCGAAGGCCAGCGACACGTGATTCCACTCGGAGAAGGTGTCGGAGCCGGTGACTTTGAATTCGAAGCGCTTGATGTGCAGATGGTTCCGATGATGGAAGACATTGAAGCCATCATGCCGTTTATCATCAACGAGCATGAAATGCCTGAGGGCATTGCAGGTTTGAATATCTTTGAAGGCTTGCCCGGACACATTACGGCGCAGATGGGTGGCGGCGGATACCGCATCGGTGTCATGTGCGAGCCTGTAAATGAACAGCTCCGCGCCCATCTGGATATCGATCCGGATGTCGGGCTGGTAATCAATTCAGTGACCGACGGCCCTGCGATGGCAGCCGGCGTTCAGAAGCATGATGTTCTGCTTTACGCCGACGACACTGAACTGAAAACTCTGGAAGATCTGACCGGCGTAATCCAGCGTGCTGGCAAAGAAGAGCAGTCCATTTCGATCACTGCACTACGCAACGGCGGCGAAGTCAGTTTTGATATCACTCCCCAGGAATCACCGGCGAACGAAGCCGGCATCATCTTTCAGGGTGGCATTCCGATGAACCTGGAGGTGCAACGGATCGGCCCGGGGATTATCATCGGTGGTGAAGGCGCTATGCCCGGTTTTGAAGGATTCGACGAGGCATTTGATGGTGGCGTCGAAATGCGTGAGCGGATGCAACTGCAGATGCAGCAGATGCAGGAACAGCACGAACGCATGATGGAGCAACACCGGCGCATGATGGAGGAATTCGAGCGATTCAATGATGACTCCGGTAATGGCGGCTAGACTATTGGCTGCCGCTTGTCAGTACCCGACATCCAACTTCAAGGTATTCAAATGAAAAAGCTAGTTGCCGCGTTTGCGATCGGCCTGATGGCCTGCGGTTCCGCTTCCGCTCAGGAAGTTCAGGAACAGACTCTCGAGGTCTTTTCGTTTTCGAACGATCAGGAAGGCGACGGTGGATTCGCTGCACCGATGATCATTTCGTCCTCTTCGGATGACGGCTCTGGATCGGTAATGTCTTCGATGAGAATCATGTCACCCGGTGACGGGCAGACAATGATGTTTTCCGGCGACGCACCGTTTTTCGGTGGTGGCGATGATTTTTCCATGCTGCAGAACCCCAGTGTTCAAAAGGACCTTGAACTGGTCGATGATCAACTGGAACAGGTTCTTGATATGCAACGCCGACACGGCGAGCAGATTCGTGATGCTCTCGGAGATATCCGCAACGGGATCACTCCTGAAGGTGTGGAGCGACTGCAGGAGACAATTGCTGCTCTGAAGGATCGCCAGAAGGACGAGCTCAACGATCTGCTACTGCCGCACCAGCAGGAACGGCTACGACAGGTCGCGCTGCAAATGCAGATGCAATCACGAGGTACTGCAGGCGCACTGACTTCGGAACAGTTCGCTGAAGAACTCGGCATCACTGATGAGCAGAAAGAACGTCTTCGTGAACGTTCGCAGGAACTGCAGGAGGAACTTCAACGCCAGTACGAGGAACTTCGTGAACAGGCCAAAGAAGAACTTCTCAGCGAGTTGACTCCAGAGCAACGCGCAAAACTTGATGAAATGACCGGCGATGAGTTTGAACACAACTCTCAGGACTGGATCGAGCAGTTCGAACGCCAGGGTGGTGAACGTCGCCTCCAGCGAATGCGGGGCAATGACGACTAGGACAGCCAATCACCATTCGCACACACTGAACGGTCGCAGAATCCTGCGACCGTTTTTTTATGCGCTTTCCGGTGTCAGAACTGACTTGCTAAGCGGGTTGAGTCAGAACTTTCCAGATCTCTTTGATGCCCGGACGTTTGCCCTGCATCAATGTTCCTGCCCGGAACAACCGCGCGGCCAGCTTGATGGCAAAGTAGATGCTGACCAGAAGAATCACGAACGAGACTGCAACCTCCCACATCGGAACCTTGTCCACTCCCAGCCTCATCATCATCGAGACAGGCGAGAACAAAGGAATCATGGATAACACCTGTGCCACTGTTCCGTTCGGATTACTGATAAACACCATGGGAGCCATCATCGGTACACAGGCGCAGAGAATGACAGCGACGGAGAGTTGCTGACAGTCCTTATAGCTGCTGCCGAGCGAGCCCATCCCGGCAAGCAGGCACCCGTAAAATACGAACCCGAGAAGAACAAACACGCAGCCGATTCCCAACTGAAACCAGTTCACCTGGTACTCAATCACCTGGCTCATTGCCGCCATCGACATCGCCGGAACGATTGAAACCATCAACATCCAGATCAGGATCTGCAGAAGGCCTGCGAGAACGATTCCCATCACCTTACCGAACAGCAGAGTGTCCGCTGAGACTGAGGAGACGATGACTTCCATTACCTTGTTCTCTTTTTCCTCGGCGATCGATGTGATCAACAGGCTTGAATTCATCATCAGAGCTATGATCAGAAGTCCGGCAACGGCCAGCGGAATTCCCATTGAGAATCCTTTGGAGAGTTTGTTCACCTCGACAAACGTCCCGTCCTCGCCGATTTCAAACTCCGTTGATGAAGAGAATTTCTGAATACGTGCGATCTCAGCCGGTTGCAGGTCGGTCCGTTCAAGTACACGGTTGGCGATCAGTTTCGAAATCCAGCCGGTGTCCATGGTTGTGTCGAGCAACTGACTCTTGACGACATAGACCTGAAACCTGCCTTCCTCCAGATAATCTTCGGGGATGACCGTCACCTGCCTGATCGTTTCCTCTTCAAGCGCCTTTTGTGCGGCGGCGAGATCATCGAAATACATCACCGGATGGACTCGAAGAAATTCCATCTGTTCCGTTGGAACCGGAAGGTCCTCAAGCTCCGGAATCTCAGTCGGATCGTCGACCTCTATATCAATCGTTTCACCCGCCTCGATATCAGAAAGCGGGCCGCCTTCACTGGTGAGCAGGCCGGAGTGATCGATCATCCCTACCGGCTGTTTCATTTTTTCCAGCTGCGACGGAACACTGGCCATGACGATTAAGGCGATCAGGCCGAAGTAGGCCAGAGCGATCAGCGGCATACCCAGCGTGACCAGGTAATAGCTCTTTCGCTTGATTGTGAACATAAACTCATAGAACGCGATGGTCTTGATCATGAGTTCACCCCGTCAGCGCTTTTCTCTTCCCGTTCAGTCATGGCAGAACCGCTTTCAGTCAGAATCGAACTGCCGGCTGCCTTTTGTTTGACGACTGCCACAAAAATATCTTCGATCGGAGTGTAGGCTTCTTCGAATTTCTTGAACGGTCGTTTTTCGGCGGCCATCTCTGCCATCAGATCATAGATCGTCCTGCCTTGCTCAAGATGAACCCCTTTGCCCTGGGCCGTGACCTTTACCGATTCGACACTCGGCAGACCTTCGGGCCGGGCTTCGAGATCGAGCAACACTTCGTATTCGGTGTAAGATCTCTTGATCTCGTCCAGATCGCCGTACAGAACCTGCTGACCGTTGTTGATCATGAAAATCCGGTCACAAAGCGCGTCCACCTCTGACATCATGTGTGTCGAAAGAAAGACCAGTTTGTTCTTGGCCTTCAGATCGTGGATCGTGTCTCGCACGATACGGACATTCACCGGGTCCAGGCCCGAAAACGGCTCGTCGAGGACTACGATATCCGGGTCATGCAACACGCAGGATGCGATCTGGATTTTCTGACTCATGCCCTTGGAGAGATCCTCGATCTTGCGATTGGCCCATGCGCTCAGTTCGAATCGTTCGAGCATCTCCCCTGCCCTGACTTTTGCTGCTGCTCGATCAAGACCTTTCAGCGCCGCAAAATAGATCAGGACATCCATCACCTTCCGCTTCTTGTAGAGCCCGCGCTCCTCGGGCAGATAGCCGATATTCTGCTTGAATTCGAGCGTCCGGTTTCCCGTGGGATCATCATTCAGCAGCACTCGGCCTGTGTCCGGTCGAAGGATGTCCAGCATCATGCGGATCATCGTTGTCTTGCCGGCACCGTTGGGACCGAGCAGGCCGAAAATTTCGCCCCCGCCGGCCTGCCATGAAACGTTGTCCACCGCAACTTTCCGGTTCGGCGGGCGACCGAAAACCTTGGACACGTTCTCTAATTCTATTTTCATCGGCAGGTTTCAATACGACCGGTTCCAGACTTCTCCCAGCAATCATCGGCTGGCCGGGGCTGAGTGCCCCTACTTTGCACGCCGTTATACCCTGAAAACCGGTTAGATGTTTTGATGTCGCTGATAAATGCATCGAGACCTTATCAACTGCCGGAAACCTCAAAAGCCCGGAACGGTTTCCACAGATTCGGATACCGGTTCACTTTGGTTCCACGAGCTCTCAACGCTGTCCGCCTGGTGCCGGTTCGCGTCGCTCAGGCTTCTGCCGGAAAGGGTGGTCTCGCTCGCCAGACAGTTGTTAATGAAATGGTAAGGAAAGGAATAGTTGTAATTCAGCATGCGGATTTCGCTGTCGAGATCAGGATCGCAGATCTTTGAGAACTCGCGGATTGCAATTGCGTAGATTCGTTTTCGATCCGGTTCGATACTAAGGTCACGAATTTCTTCGATATCAATGACCCGTGATTCGCAATCTCTCAGCAACCGGGCAAAAGCGTTTTCCACCTGACTTTTCTGCTGACCGGAAATGATGAACTGTTCGCGAATCTGTTCGGACGCATCAACTCTTCCCTGGTGATGAAGCGCGATCGCGAGTAGAAGTTCAAAATCATCGTGCTGGAATTCGAGCTCGTTGAAGTGTCGTCTCGCTTCCTCCAGATCGCCGATTTCGATCGACGCATAGAAGCCGAACAACGACTGGTACCGGGGTAATGGAAGTTCGGAAACCAGGCCTGGAATTTCGTCGAACTTCTGCTTCAAGTAGCGGTCATGTATGTCAAACATGACTCCGCCCCAGTCACCGGAATCAGCAACAAAGTCCTCGCGTAGTTTTTCAAGCCGCGGAAACTGTTTCGACTTGACCAGAAAATTCATGGTGTCGGTCAACTGTTGCCAGGTCTCCGGCACGTCATGGGTGAAATGTTCGAGACGGCGGAAGTCGCGGGATGCCAGCAGAACATTACGATAGGCGTCTCGCAGATCTTCGTTATCTGGCTCCAGTTGCAGCGCCCTCGCAAGTAGTTCCGCGGCGCCCGAATGATCACCGGTGCTATTGAGATCGAAAGCCAGCGCCTTCATCGAATGGACATGTTCCGGATCAATATCGAGCGCAGCGTTCATATACACCATGCTCCCGGAGACGACGGGCAGGAGAGCCCCGCGCAGATAGATCAGGTCAGCGTTGTCAGGATCCGATGAAAGATACTCATCGTAGTCAGCTGCCAGAGCTTGGCTTCTATCGGGAATCTGTCCACAGACACTCTGATAGAAACGGTGCATTTTTACGTTAACGGGATCTACGCTAAGGTGCGGTTTGACAAACTCGGCACAGCGCTCCAGCTGGTTGTGGCTCATTGCGATTCCAGCATAGCTGACCCAGAAGTCACCATTGTCCGGTGCTACGGTCAGAATTTGTTCGGTTACAAACAGTTGTTTTTCGGGAGACGCATCAAGCTGCCCCGTCAGGAACTGTTCGGGGTCCAGCGGCTCGAAATCAACACGGTCTCTGTAAGTCTTGTGGATGGTTGAATCGACTTCGATTTCGTCCGGGAAAGGTGCAAATGGAAAATCGATACCGTTAAACTTGTAGAGGAGTTGTCCGACGTGATAGTCGAATTCATTGCCCGGATCGTCGTCCTGCGGATCTTCCGAGTAAACAATCTTCTCGTGATAGACGACCGCAGAGCCAACCGGATCCAGCACAAACACCGGCGTCGAAAAGATCTGCTCGCGGAAGCTTGTTTCAAAAGAAAAGGAACGCTCTGAAAGACCGGGCGGCGAAACAATTGCCACCTGATGGCTCCCTTCAGGAATTCTTGCTTTGACCCACCCGGTGCGGGGAACAGTCAATTCCGGTCCATCATCAATCCGGATGGTGATTTCCTGAGCCAGGCCGTTAACAACGTGAACTGCACGGCTTTGCGATCTGGAGTGAGCAAGAAACATTGCGCCGACAAATAGCAGAACGACACATGCGGCTGCCCAGAAAGCTTTGTACTCATACAAGGGTTTGCGTCGAATTATCGACTCGCGACGTCCAAGTGCCTTCTCCGAACGTTGTACTGTCCTACAGAATTCACGGTCCTGCATCAGCAACGGAGACGCCTGCAACACCTGCTGGTACACCTCCAGCGCCTGATCGTGATTGCCGGCTGTTTGAAATCCGTTGCCTAGTGCATGAAACAGGGCGGGTTCAAAATCCGGTGAAGGAAACTGTTGTGGAAGCAGCATTTGATGCGCTTCGGGGCAGTTGCCTTTAAGAATCAGATCGCGCGCTTGTACCCGAATTGCCGCGGGGTGATCCGGATTGAGCTCATAAGCCCTGTCGAAACAGCGCTGAGCATCTTGAACGTTGCCGAATTTCTCAAGCCAGAATCCAATACCCAGCTGAACGTTGACATTGTCGGGGTGGGTTCGCTCAAGTATCGGGACCAGCTGCCTCGCTTCGTTGTACTGGCGGAATGCAGTCAGGTTCTGCAAATGTTTGATGCCGGCTTCCGGATCATCGGGGCGCATCAACAGCATGCGGGAACTGTCCTGAATCGTCTGATCGCGGATACCGTGCCATTTATCAACCGGTACTGCCCGATGCTTCGTGCAAGCCGGGCACATGTCAAAGATCTGTTTGCGACCCAGCGGAAACAGAGGGATAAACAGGACGACGAAGTACTCGCCGGTCTCATACGATTCGAGTTCTACCTGGCGCCGGCAGAACTCGCATGTACCCAGTTCTGATTCAACAGCCTTCTTTCCGTAGTAGCTGGTTCCGATTCCGTTGATCGTATAGGGCATTGCCTGATCCTGATGCGCTGATCGACTGTCTTGTTCTTATTGACTGTCTGTGGTGCTGAAACAGCGATTCCGGAACAGCCGGTCCCGGATTGCTCGCCCGCAAAAGCCGAACGGCTGGACCGTTCATCCTCTCTGTCAGAATCGGCACCCGGCTTCTGGTACTTCTGATTGCCGACTCTGTTCATCAGCATCTTGATTTCCCGAACCCTCCGAGCGGTCGGCATCAGCCAGCCCTGCGGAATATCCGTCACAAGCGCAACAATCCATCGCTGCCAGGGCTTACCGGGACTTCAACCGCGTGGATTGCGATCCTGAACCCGCCGGATTTGCCGGTTTTCGCGACCCGTGACCGTGTTTTGATAACTCATAAACGGTTCAAGGATTGCGAATATGACGGACCCTTGTGATTGAGTTATTATCTCTTTTGAGAACAACAAGCCGTTTTGCGACCCGTTACAGCGGCTTTTCATAATTCAAAGGTGCTCTGCCGGACCGGCACTTGCCGGCACGCGGGCGCTGTATTTCTACGAGGTTGCTATGACTCTGTCCCGTTGGCTTTCCTTTAGTCTTGTCTTCGCCATGTCCGTTGCTGCGGCAATTCCGGCTGTGGCCGGTCCGTACCTTCAGGAGACCGAAACCGCTCAGGCGAGATCTCAGTCGGAGCCCGAAGAAGCTCGCTATGAATTCACGGTCGAATCCGAAGTCGAATGCACGGAAGTGAAGTCTCAGGGCCAGACCGGAACCTGCTGGTGTTTTGCGACCGCCTCTTTTCTTGAAAGTGAAATGCTGCGGCGCGGAAAAGGTCAATTAAATCTATCCGAGATGTTCATCGTCAAAGGCATCTATCAAGACAAAGCGATGAACTACGTCCTGAGGCAGGGGAACGCCAATTTCTCACAAGGCGCTCTGGCTCACGACTTCATCAACGGCGTTCATCGTCACGGCCTGATGCCGGAAGAGGCCTACGACGGGCTGGACGAAGGCGTTTCAATGCACAACCACAGCGAGATGGAGTCACTGCTCGCATCGATGGTTGAAGCGGTTGTCGAGCGGTCACGCCCGACTCCGAAATGGCGCGTTGCCTTTGATCGCGTTCTCGATACCTATATGGGAGAGACACCGGAGAACTTCCAGTACGACGGGCAGTCATACACACCGAAAGAGTTCGCGGAGTTTCTTGACTTCCGCAAAGATGACTACGTCAACATTACTTCCTTTACACATCATCCGTTCTACGAAGAATTTGTTCTGGAGATTCCGGACAACTACTCCAACGGATCGTTCTACAACATGCCCATCGACGATATCGTTGCGATTATCGACCACGCCATCGAAAACGGTTATTCGGTAGCGTGGGACGGTGACGTCAGCGAGTCCGGATTTTCCCAGAGTCGTGGACTGGCTGTTCTACCGGACGATCCTCAGGCACGACCATTCAACAAGCCGGTCGAGCAGATGGAAGTGACTCAGGAAATGCGGCAGGCCACGTTCTACGATTTCACGACAACAGATGATCACTTGATGCATCTCACGGGAATCGCCCGCGACACAGCCGGAAACAAGTACTACATGATCAAGAATTCATGGGGAGACACGGGGCCGTACGGCGGCCACCTTTACATGTCCGAAGCCTACGTCCGCCTGAAGACGATCTCGATTCTGCTTCACCGCGACGGAATGCCTGAGCAACACAAAATGGCAGGTCGCTAGAGTTGCGGATCAGTCGAGCGCGAAACTATAAATAGAAGGCCCCTCGCACTTCGCGCGGGGCTTTCCTTTTGCGCAGCCCGGCACGCATGAAACAGTCTATTGCTCACATCGCCCTTGTTGTCCACGATTATGACGAGGCCATTGATTTCTTCGTCCGTCGCCTGAAGTTTGAGATCATCGAGGACACATACGTACCTGAGCAAAACAAGCGCTGGGTTGTTATTCGACCGCCCGGTGGAAATGGAGCAACGGTTTTGCTGGCGAAGGCCTCGACTCCGGAACAGCAAGCCGCAATCGGAAACCAAACCGGCGGTCGCGTCTTCCTGTTTTTGCGAACAGACGATTTTCACCGGGACCATCAAGCGATGGTCGCGGAAAGAATCGAGTTCGTCCGTGACCCGAAAGTCGAAGACTACGGAACCGTTGCCGTTTTCAAAGATCTTTACGGCAACCTATGGGATCTGATCGAATTCAGCGACAACCATCCGCTCAAATAGGAGTTGTCATGGAGTCACCTGCAGGCCGATTTGGTCTACGGAGCTTTCCAGACAAACCGGCACATCAGCAGATTAATTACACAGGCAAGACCCGTCTGCGCAACGGGCAGATCCGTTGCTGAGATCACACGATACGCGAGACGTTTGGATAGCTCGCCAATTCCAAACTCTCCCGAGAAGGCACCTGTGAGATCGCTTCCGGACAGCCACGTAAGCGTGAATAGAACCGCACCCAGACAGATCGCCCAGATCAGTTGCATTCGCAGACCGCGGATAGCCCACACGGGCAACAACATTGCCGGAACAATAAGCAATGCCCAGAAGGAGTGCACTGAAACCAGCGCACCGGTCTCGGGCAGTCATCCCCACTCGCCACAAATCGTATCCAGCTTGGGTAGATCAAGAGTCGCCAGCTGCAACGCACCGAAAAGGGACGCACCCCAACCAAGCGCAACAGCGGCAAACAGTAGAATTCTCTTGAGACCGGACATGCTTTCAGCCTATTGAACCGGATCGGTAAGTCAAAGGATCGTATCCATCCGGACGCCCGACTCGCGGGATACCTTACAAAAGCAGGGCTGGCGTCAGGCCTTTTGAAGGATCTTCAACGAAAGACCGGTCACCATGTCTTTCGTTGCTTCTTTGTAGGCCTGCATGTGCGGAGCTACTAGATGAGCTCGCAGGTGATCCAGTGATTCCCACTTCTCGATGACGACAACGGCGTTTTCGTCACTCGACTGGACTTCAATTCCTGATTCGATATCGATGGCTGGAAAATATTCAATGCATCCTTCTTCTGCCAGTACTGCAGGAACGTTGGCATTGAAAAGCCGGATGAACTCGTCGCGGCTGCCCGGTTTGATTGAAATGGTAGCGAGAACGCTGATCATGATCTGGCTCGTGAAGTAGGTCGTGGTTGATTACGCGATCAAGCGACTACTCGATCATCTCTCCCGGTTCACCTGTGTCGGGAGGCATGAGCAGTTTCTGGCTTGCAATAAGAATTCTCGGCGCTGCGACGGGGAAACGCTCGATCATGGATGCAACAGAAAGTACAGCCCGGTTTGCGCGTTCGCGGTACACTTCAGCCGCATCGGGAGTGTCTGCATACTGCGAAAGATAGAGCAGGTTGTTTGCGGCGATGCTGTTTCCTGATGGCAAAGCACCGTCTGTCGGTTTCTTGCCGCGCACCAGAAGCGTTTCGTGATCGCTGGACGTAAAGAAATATCCACCTTTTTCACGATCAAGGAAAAGTTCATCCTGCCGGGACTGTAGTCGGGTCGCCCGCATCAGCCACTTCTCATCATCAGTCGCCCGATGAAGCGCGATAAACGACTCGATCAGACATGCGTAATCATCAAGATATCCGTTCAGTTTGGCTTCGCCGGCAGTGTAGGTACGCCAGAGTCTTCCATCCGGTTGAAGCAGATTATTCCAGACAAAGTCGGCGGCACGCGCTGCGGTTTCAACGTAGGCCTCGTTCTCGAGGATTCGTCCGGCGTCTGCATAGCCGCGAATCATCATCCCGTTCCACGCAGTGAGAATCTTGGTATCCGTCAGAGGCCGTTCTCGCCGGGCCCGGATATCAAACAGTTTCTGGCGGATTGGAGCGAGTTGAGCCTGAATGGCCTCCAAAGTCGTCGATTCGGCGTTGGCATGAATGGAAAGCAGTTGCGCCAGTTGCGGCGCGTAATAAACACCTTCGAAATTCGGTGGATTATTGATGCCATAGTATCTGGCAAAAAACTCAAGCTCTTCTTCTGTTAAAGCTTCCTGTAGTTCTTCTTTGGTCCACCGGTAGAATTTGCCTTCTTCGCCTTCGGACTCAGCATCAAGAGCGGAGTAGAATCCGCCTTCAGGAGATGTCATCTCACGGTCAACAAATGCGAGCGTCTGCTCGACGACATCGCGGTATTCCTGCCGTCCCGTCATTTCGTAAAGAGCCGCGTAGACCGAAACCAGCTGGCCGTTGTCGTAAAGCATCTTTTCGAAATGCGGGATTCTCCAGAATCGGTCAACGCTGTAGCGATGAAAGCCACCGCCGATATGATCGTAGATTCCACCCATCATCATGTGGTCGCAGGTTTTGATCAGCATCTTCTGAGCAAGGTCACGCTCCGATTCGATCTCGGCTGCAGACACGAAAAACATCAGGTTCGAAGGCTGCGGAAACTTGGGCAGGTTCCGGTTCATCGCGTTATACGGAGTGCCGCCGAATTCGGGATCGAACTGGCGGTTGTAGGTGCGGATGGCTGTACCGATCCAGCCCGGATCGACTTCGGTCACATCGCTTTCGGGAGCTCCCGCAAGTTCTGCGCGCGTGGCTTCGGTAATCTTCTCGGCATCGGAGATAATGCCGTCTTTGTTGCCTGTCCAGGTCTCGTGAATCTTTGTGACAATCGTCAGGAATCCGGTGGAGGTTCCCCGGTCGCCTGTTCTGGCCGGAAAATAAGTTCCGCCGAAAAACGGCATCCCGTCCGGAGTCAAAAACATACTCAGCGGCCAGCCTCCACCATCACGGCGACCGGACATTCTGTTGAACGCGTGCAGCGCTGTCATGTAGATGTCATCAACATCCGGCCGTTCCTCGCGGTCCACCTTTACGCAGATAAAGTTCTCATTCAAAAACGCCGCGATCTCCTCGTCCATGAACGATTCACGTTCCATGACGTGGCACCAGTGGCAACTGGAGTATCCGACCGAAAGAAAGATCAGCTTGTCCTCACTTCTCGCGAGCGCCAGTGTTTCTTCATTCCAGCCGTACCAGTTGACTGGATTGTGAGCGTGCATCAACAGATACGGGCTCGTCTCATTAATGAGCGCGTTTGTATATTCCTGTTCACCGGAATGGTCGCCAGCCGGTGGCTGGGCGATCACAGGAGCTGCAAATAGAACAGCTACAGCGAGGATGACGGGGAGGCAGTTTTTCATTTCAATTTCCAGTCTGGATTGATAGTCCGCCAATTGTACCCCATAGCAAACCGGCGGCATCCGCGATGTTTGACAATTGACACAGCGCCCCGTTCCGGTGAGGCAAGATAGACCGACTAAACAGATCGCAACCTGAGTCGCGCACCGTAGTTGTGACATCGTCCACCGCCAGCTACCCCACTCAAGGGGCTACTTCCAGACAACAGCTACAAGCCGGAAACCGGCTGTTTAGCAGTACGACCGGCAGGACGCTGACAAATTACGAAGCTGCTTTTCAAGGCACGAAGATTCCTGATGAATGGAGCGGTCTCAATTGCCGGTCAGCTCACGGTCAAAAGACAGCGAGATGTCTCCGTTGTCGTCCAGCATGTCACATAGTCGATCGATTGACGGTTCGGATACCGCTTCCATCTGCTGGTCGTTGAAGATCAGATCGACCGGCTGTTCAGGATCAATCAAACGATGGTCAACAAAAACGGAAATAGACTCTGATGCTTCTTCAACGGTTGTTTCACCAGAGACTGTTACGGTGACTGAAACCTGGTTGCCACTGATTTCCGCAACGATCGTCTTGCCTTTTTGCGGATTGGAATCGGCCAGCCAGAAGAACTGTTTCACAACCGTATCCGTCTGCTGCCAGGTCACCCTCAATGGGGCCGTGTCACGCTGGTAGGGATACAGATTCGGCAGGATGTCCCGATCGGGAAGTCCACCATGTCCATAACCGGGCTGATAGAGAAATTCGACTGGATACTCCGAGCAATCGGTGACGCCTTGTTGCAACTGATCTATTTCGGCTGCGTAGTTCTGACACCTTTCACGGCGACCGTAGGCGTTGTCGTTTTCTCCAACCATGAATGTAAATCTGGTATTTCGAAGAGTTGCTGCACAGGTTTCTCCGCCAGTCGGCGCAGCGGCGCTTGAGTGGATGGCTGAAAACCGGTACGGGATTTTCGGCCCGATGGCAAATGCGCCGTAGCCTCCGTGTGAATAACCGATCAACATGACGTGATTCGGATTTACATCGCCGTGAACAACCATCTGGCGGATAAGGTTCTCGATCAGCGGATAAACGTAGACGTCGTAAAATCCATTCCACGTGTTATTCGGAGCACGAAGAGCCAGGTATTTGTAGCCGCCAACTTCCGGATGATCTTTGTAGTAGATCTTCATGTGGTCCCACTGGCTGTCGTTGACTCGTTGAGGTGCTCCACCGCCACCATGCATAGCGATAACCAGCGGCCATCCGCCCTCGGGTCTTTCGCCGACTTCTTTCACGGTGTAGGGACTGACATGTTGTTCGAACGTGACCTGATCGTTTTCGAAATCATCTTTTCGATTCATCGCTGCCGGTGATTCAAGGTACGCCTCCCAGACAAATTCGCGGACTCTTTCGGGATGCGAATGTAATAGCGCGTCGAGTTCATCGCCGACTTCAACATCAACCTCTCCGTCGTCTGCAGCCGCAAATCTACGATCGACAAAGTTTTTCAGCAGTTCCTTTTGTTCTTCAGAAAGCTCCGCGCCATGCGGTTTCGGCAGATTTATTTCGATGAGTTGAGTCGGTTCCGTTCCTGTGCGCGCCGGAATGACAAGTTCCGTTCCGTCATGGTTGATGACGATCCGGTAGTGAGTTTCCGGCTGAAGATCAAAAGAAAGCAGGTTGTTCATGTCTGCTTCGTTTCCTGTCGTTTGCCCTTCCATTTCCGTGTCCGGCTCGTAGGCCCTGGCCACAATGACTTCCGCCTCGACTCGTTCGGTCCTGTTGTGGTTCCAGACGCGGATGCGCGTTTGAACCATATCTTCTGCCTGTTCAGGTTCGTTCCCGCCGGTGTATCGATCGGTGACGTTTACTGCGTAGACTTTTGCTCCACTCTGGTTGTTCCAGACAAGCGGAAATTCGGTTTCTGTTTCTTTGAAGCTGATGGCGTAAATCGCATTCATGCGCGAATCCTTGACCGCTAGGGCTGCGTCACCAGTGAACCATGCATGATTCAGGCCTTCGCCGCTTGGCTCTGCCGCACCGGTGAAATGCCATTGGCCGTCCCAGACTTCCACCCACGTGTGGTTGCCACGCTTATTGGGCCAACTTGGAATTCCTGCCAGTCGCGCGGGAACGCAAACACTGCGGCAGGCGTCAACGAGCAACACGGACAAGCCGGTGCAGGAAGCGATTCCCTGTTCGATACTTTCGCTCGGACACTGATTGGCACGCTTTCTTTGCGTTGAGTAGCGGACGTTGAGTTCTCCGAAAAGTCGCTCGTTCAATCTTTGGGCGGCTTCGCCGGGGCTCTGACAATCGGCGACAAGCTCGCTGGCAACTTCGTAGAGTGACTCGCGCCAATGTTCGCGCGGCTCATCAACGTTGAACCAGGGGAGGACATCATTGAAGAACAACTCATCGGGAATCTCGTTGCCCCATACCATCTCATCGCGAGCACGACATGCTAGCGCGACATCGGCAACCAGTGAAGCAGCGTCTGTTCGTCGCAGTTCGACTTCCTGGAGGTTCTCAATCAGAAAAACAAGTGCTGCCTGCTGATCGGCGTCGGTGACGTCCTCGAGAGCATCACGGATTTCAACTCCGTTGGCACCTGCATTCTCAAGGGCCGCAACCATCTTGTCGGTCATCCACTGGATATCCGAATCCCGGGCAATCGATGCGCCAGGGAACAGAATCACAATAAGAAGAACCCTGGAAAGCAGAGCCTGAAAACGGACGATGAATCCGCTGAGACGGGAAAATGAGTTCATTGGTTGTGTCGAATCACTGTGGAAACCGGATTTTGTTGCAAGTGACAATGGTAATAGAATGGTGGACTAACCGCTTCTCTTTTTCCTAGTTCGTTATGACTGATTTTGATCCATATCTGAAATGGCTTGGCATCCGCGATCCGATGCGCCCGCCGCATCACTACCGGTTGCTTGGTATCGAGCTATTTGAAAGCGATCCGGACATTATTGTCGGAGCTGCAAAACGCCAGATTCAGCATGTGAAGTCTTTCGCAGACGGACCTGAGGGAGAACATGCTGCCGAACTGGTCAGAAGACTGACTAAAGCCGCGAACGTTCTTCGTGACCCGGTGGCCAAGCAGGATTACGATGAGAAGCTGAGAGGTTATCTCGCCAAGGCCGAAGGCACGCAGCCCGTGGTTCCAACTGCTGCGCTTAGTCCGCCACGTTTGCCGGATAAAAATGCGCCTGTCATCAGCACGGGATCCGGTGAATCATCCGTGCCGGTGAGTATTTTTGACGGTTCAAGTCCGTCTGCGCCTGCTTCGAGGCGCGCGCCACGCCCTAGAAAAAAATCAAACGGAATCATGTTCCAGTTGGTTGGTGTTATCGGTGGCGGAGTCGCGGCAGTCGCCGTCGCCGCATACCTCCTCAATTCCGGCCTTATGGGTCCGGGCAACAACGACAATGGTGGCGGAGAAGTCGCTCAAAGCGATCCTGCCGACGGGGGAAATTCACCGGTCGTCGATCCGAATCGTTTTTCCGGGCAATCAGATGCGCCGCTGCCCGCGCCGCCGGATTCGGGACAAAACGAGACTGGAACCGGCCAACCCGACGAACCTGCACGTCCTGATAACACAAACGGATTTGCCGGCGTTGATCCGGACGCCGATCCGATCGCTGATAACCGTGTGAACTCCGGGGTATGGGTAGACAACCCTGATGACGTCGGGGTATTCAGCGGATCCGATCGGATGAATACGACGCAACCGGGAGCGTCTACCGGGGGACCGGAGACAATCGCGCTACAGCCACGAGAACCACTTCCGGTTCCCGAAGACGATTTGTTGCGTGAATCCCGGAAGTTGATTCAAGAGCTTTATCCCGGAATCTATGACCGGTCTGTTCCAGACGAAGAAAAAGTCAACCTCATCAAAGAGATGATTCGAGGTGCCGGTCAGGCTGACGAGCCGGAGAATGCGTTTACGCTGCTCAGTGAATCGGCGACGGCCGCCAAAGAACTCAACCAGTCCCGACTCTGCCTCGACGCACTTGAGGAGATGGACCGGCAGTTCTTGATCGACTTTTATGATCTCGCCGACTCGGCTTTCAGCACGATGATCCGCCGCGTCGACACTCCGCTCCAATTGCTGGAGCTATCTGAAGTGCTGACGCGTCTCACCATTCGCGGTTTGCGGGACGGCCAGTACGAATTTGCTGTTTCGATGAGTAGTGATGCTGCGACCGTCGGAAAGAAGATCAACATTGCCACCAGCCGGTTTACCCAGCAATTGAAAGAAGATGTCAAAGACATCGAGCGAATCGTCACCAAAGGCGCCCGAAGTCAGGAAGCGCTGGCTGAGACACCCGAAGACGAGGCTTCACACGAAGCTGTCGGCAACGTCCTCTGTCTGATAAACGGCGATTTCGCTGCGGGGTGCGAACACTGGTTCAAATCGGGTGATTCGATCCTTGTCGATATTGCTCTGAAGGAACAATATGCCAGCGAAGGGCCCGGTGAGGATGGTGAAAACTACAAGGCTGCCGGTGACGCGTGGTACGACGAGGGAGCGAAGAAACAGGAGTTTCGTGAAAGCCGCATGCTTGCGCGCGCGGCCTACTGGTATGAACTGCTTCTGCCGATGCAGACTGGTCTGGCTCAGGAAGTAACACGAAAGCGGATTGATCAGATCAACAACTATCTGATGGATCTGCCGACTGCCGGTGCGTTCTCCGATGAACCAGGTAATGCCAATGTTGACGAAATCTATCGTACTGAGTGGTCCGTCGATGTAGATGGAGGCGGCGATTTTACTGTACGCATCAGTCGCGACCGGATTTTCATTCAGCGTGAACGCCGCTCAGCGACCTTCCGGCATACGCGCAACGATCTAATGTTTGTTGCTTCACTCGCGCCCAACGAAGATGCGGTGTTGATCTTCCGGATCAGGCCGGAACTCGACCGTATCGACTACAAAAAGATTGATAATGCGACTGGCCAGACCGCGGAATGGGGAGCTGGCGGAAG
>JBCCFB010000019.1:0-44347 GCA_039029995.1 Planctomycetota bacterium | reverse complement strand
GGAAAAAGTTGTGGACCGTCTTCTTTCGAGTCCACGTTTTGGAGAACACTGGGCCAGGCACTGGCTGGACCTTGTACGTTATGCAGAAACCGGCGGGCACGAGTTTGACTATCCAATTCCGAACGCCTGGAGGTATCGCGACTATGTGATTCGTGCCTTCAATTCTGATTTACCGTACGATCAGCTTATTCGCGAGCACATCGCCGGCGACCTTATCTCTGATCCACGAGTCAATCATGACGATGGATTTAACGAGTCCATTCTTGGTACAGGTTTCTGGTATCTCGGAGAGGACTTTCACGGTCCCGTTGATGTCAGAGCCGATCAGGTCAGCCACTTTGATAATCAAATCGACGTGATGTCCAAGACGTTTCTCGGTCTCACCGTTGCTTGTGCCCGGTGTCACGATCACAAGTTTGACGCGATCTCAACGGCAGACTTCTACGCACTGGCGGGATTCCTGAAAAGTTCACGTCGCCAGGAAGTCATGCTCGATCCGGGCAACCGAATCGGTGAGGCATACCATCGAGCAGAACAACTGCACTCAACTGGTGCAGGCAGGCTTCCCGAACTCATGGCATTACTGCAATCGCAGATCGAAAATGGCGAAACCGAAGCCTTCAACAAGTACGTCGCTGCAGCATTGCAGGTATTGCGCACCGACCCGGAATGGGGGCGCGGTGACATGCTCGTTTTTGAAGGAGAGGATATCCCCGAACCACAGGCCACCGGCGGAACTGCGGACGTCCAGCAACTGGAGCCGGATGGTGACTTCAGCTGGAGGCACAACAAGCAGTTGTTCTGGCGCGACGCGCAGCCAGGCGACAAATTGAGTTTTAGTCTCGACGTCGATACGACCGCGACGTCAAAATTTGAGCTGTTCGCAAATCTCACGATTGCCACTGATTACGGTATCGTTTCGACGAGCGTCAACGGAATTACGATCGCAGATCAGGTTGACTACTATGCTGACGCTCTAGGAACCACCGGTCGCGTTAAGCTTGGCGATATCAATATTGACGGCGGTGCGGCTGCGTTTGAATTTGAAATTGAAGGCGCGAATGAATCCGCCATCAAACGGCATATGTTCGGTATCGACTATCTTGAACTGGTGCCGATCATGCGAGACGCCGCGAATTCGGTAGCCGTCGCAGATGCTGCTGCGGCCCACGGATTGGAAGAGTCGGGTGTGACGGCTATGGTCGAAGCATTGCGCTCCCCTGCCCTCGCTTCACCGCGGCATCCGCTTCATCTTCTGCAACTGCTTTCAAAGGCCTCTTTCATTGATGGACCAAAGCAAGTTCGCGACGGATTCCGGAACCGGATTTCGCGTCGTTCAAATGCGGTTCCAGCCGACGATTCCGTTTTGTTTGCGGATTTTTCAGATGGCATTCCCGAAAACTGGACGGCATCCGGCTTTGCCTTGAATCACGATCATTCTGGTACTGCGGCGTTCTCCGCTGCGGGACCGGCTGTGATGCGAGGCGGCACCGTATCGAGCGCAACGCGGGGCGGCAATTTCTACGGCGTACTGCGCTCGCCGACGTTTACGATCGACCATGAGAAAATTCATTTCCGTATCGCCGGAGAAGGCGTGAAAGTCCGGGTTGTTGTCGAGGGCCATTGGATGGACCGGTACAACGCATTGCTGTTCGCCGGGCTTTCATTTGATTTACGACCGAACGATCAGCGCCGGGCTGTGGATTTCTATGAACATGTAATGGCCGGTGATCTCAAACTTCAAAAGGGGCACCAGGCCCACATCGAGATCATCGATCACGGTGAAGGCTGGTTCGCGCTCGATGAGATCCGCTTTTCAAACAGTGGTGACCGTTACGATCCAGCCACGTCGGTTGAATCCTCTCTTGTTGAGACACTTGTCGAAGACAATTTTGTCGAGCCGGAATCCTGCTCGGAATTCGTGGCAGAGTCTGTATTCGAGAATATTTCGCAGAAAGAGAGCGGCTCGGAAGAAGTTGTCAGCTGGTTGATCGAAAACGGACTGGCAGGACTTGTCACTGCCCGGGCAGGCGGGCTTGCGACATCTCTAGTGGAGGCCAGGAATCAGGTTCGCGAAGCTGCGGCGGCCGCGCCGGCACCGCAATTTGCGGTCGGAATGATTGATGGTTCACCGGAAGACGAGTACGTCCTCGTCCGCGGAAATCACAAGATCCCCGGCGATATTGTCGAGCGCAGGTTTCTCGAAGCTTTTGTCGGCGAAGAGGGGCAGGAATTTGAAGGCAGTGGCCGGCTTGAACTGGCGGACATGATTGCGGACCCTGGAAATCCGCTGACTTCGCGGGTGATGGTCAACCGGTTGTGGCACCACCTGTTCGGTCGTGGACTGGTTTCCTCCGTTGACAACTTCGGGGTACTCGGTGTTGAGCCGACCCATCCGGAGCTTCTTGATTACCTTGCCGGCGAGTTTACAAGAGATGGCTGGTCAATCAAAAGAATGGTTCGTCGCCTTGTATTGACGCGGACTTATCAAATGGCATCAGTCGCTGTGCCGGAAACGGTGTCAGGTATTCCTGTTGCAGAAGTTGACCCGGACAATCTGCTTCTACACCGGGCAAACGTCCGGCGTATTACGTCCGAATCGATTCGAGATTCCATGCTGCAGATTTCAGGCAGACTGGACGACCGGATGTACGGCGCACCTGTGAAGATTCACTTGAACAAGTTTATGGAGGGCCGGGGCCGCCCGGGAGGCAGTGGGCCTCTGGACGGCGCGGGACGGCGCAGTATCTATGTCGAAGTCAGGCGGAATTTTCTGTCACCGATGATGCTCGCATTCGATACGCCGATTCCGCTCAATACGATCGGCCGGCGCAACAAATCCAATGTACCCGCCCAGGCACTCATTCTGATGAATGATCCACTCGTGATTGAACTGGCCGGACTGTGGGCCGGTGAACTGGTTGATTCCGGAGGAACCATCGAGCAGCGGATCGATCGGATGTTTCTGACGGCATTCGGTCACCCGCCGACGGCGGCTCAGGCAGAAGATGCGATGCAGTTTCTGACCGCCCAGGCGGAACTGCTTGAAGTTCCGAAAGACGACATTGCGGGCAACAAAAAGCTCTGGCAGGATCTCTGCCATGTCGTATTCAATGTTAAACAGTTTATCTATCTGGACTGACGCATGAGTCGAAGACAAAACAGACAGAGCAATTCGCACTGCGGGCGGTTTCGCTTCTCAGGTATGACGCGCCGCGACGTTCTGCGCAATGCAGCTTGCGGCTTCGGCTCCGTCGCGCTTGCCGGTCTGATGGCCGAGCGATCGTTTGCCGGCCTGGTCGAGGACGATACCGGACAGGCGACACCGAACTCCCTGCTTCCGCGCGAATCACACTTTGCACCAAAGGTAAAAAGGATCGTCTACCTGTATATGGACGGCGGGCCTTCGCAGGTTGATACGTTTGACCCGAAGCCGCTGCTTGCTCAGGAGAACGGCGAGCCGTTCAAAATGAAGATTGAGCCGACTCAGTTCAATAACATCGGCAAGACGCTGGGCAGTCCCTGGAATTTCCAGCAGTACGGCGAAAGCGGTATTCCGGTGAGCGATCTCTTTCCGCATGTGGCTCAACATGTAGATGACCTCGCGATTGTCCGCTCCATGACCAGCCAGTTTTCCGAGCATACCGCGGCGAACTACTTTCTTCACACTGGAAGTGGTTTGCAGGGACGACCCAGTATGGGTGCGTGGGTCGGTTATGGTCTGGGCAGTGAATGTCAGGACCTGCCTGGATTTGTTGTTCTAAACGGCGGGCTCATTCCGCCGGGCGGGCTGGACTGTTTCAATACAGGATTTCTTCCGGCCACTTTCCAGGGTTCAGTTTTCAAAGCGGGCGACCACCCCATTGCAAATATCCGCCGGAATGAAATCTCCGACCGGATGCAACGCAACAAGCTTGATCTACTGCAGCGCTTTGATGCGGTAAATGTTGAGCGTCAGGGAAGCCACGATCAGATCGAGTCGGCGATTGCCAACTATGAGCTGGCCTACCGTATGCAGTCCGTTGTGCCGGAAGTCGCGAATCTGGAAGAAGAGACGGCTGAGACTCAGCGTATGTACGGGATGGAACAAGAGTCCAAAGGAACTGCCATCTTCGGCCGGCAATGCCTGGTCGCCCGCCGCCTACTGGAAAGAGGCGTCAGGTTTATCGAGATCACATGTCCTGCAGTCGGGCATGATCGCTGGGACCAGCATGGGAATCTTCAAAAGGGACACACAGACAACGCACTCGCAGTCGATCAGGGAATCGGCGCATTACTTACTGACCTGAAGCAGCGCGGTATGTTCGACGACACCCTTGTCGTCTGGTCGGGAGAATTCGGTCGAACTCCATTTGCCCAGGGTTCAAACGGTCGTGACCATAATCCCTACGGTTTCAGCCTGTGGCTTGCCGGAGGAGGTGTAAAAGGCGGAACCATTTACGGCGCGACCGACGAGTACGGCTATAAGGCTATCGAGAACAAAGTCGAAATTCATGACCTGCACGCAACCATGTTGCACCTTCTCGGGCTTGATCACGAACGACTCACTTATCGCTGGTCGGGCCGTGACATGCGTTTGACAGATGTTCACGGCAAGCTGATCGAGGACATTCTCAGCTAGACGCGGCGGTTGCGATGGCCGGCCTGGATTTGAGCGTGAGTGCAAGCCTGCATGCCGGGGCAACTTGCGCGTTTCGAATGTCTGTTATCTGAATTCAGCTTCTGCGATTACGCTTTCGAGCTGGTCAAGCGGAACATTGATTCGCATTACGACGCTATTGCTGTCCACGACCACAATTTGTGGAGCACTGGAAACAGGATACTTCTCCAGCAGGCTGTTACTCAGCCCCCGCCGCGGATCCTCTGTCATGAACCACCAGCGCCGCGCGAGCGCCGAATAGCGATCGACGATTTCGGTGTTGTTGTCCGTGCTGACTGCCACCATCGCGATGTTTGCGGATTCCCGACGCTGCCCGATCTTGAGTACCGCGTCGAGTGCCTGAAGCGATTGTTCAGAATCGTCCCAGAACAGAAGTACTTTGACCTGGCGTTGTTTGTTGAACTCTTCCACTTCGCCGGACCGCAGATAGGAACCTGAGATGTCCAGCGGCTGTTCTAAAAGAGCGATTCTCTGTGTGCAGTTTTCGCTGTAGGTTGCCGCGAGTCGCCGGCCTTCCTGCGAATCAAGACCGCTCGCAACACGTCCCAGTTCCTCGGCAATCTGCAAGGCGAGGTCGAACTCCTTGTTCTGCTCGAGCCAGTTGATGGTCTGGTCAATCCGGTTGATCAGGATGCGTCCGATTCCCTGCTGTCCAAGCAGTTCAAGAGTCGTTTCCTGAAGATCCTGTTTTCCTTTTTCGCCATTGGCCCAGTAGTTTGCAATCAGCTGATCGTAGCCGGCTTGATGAAGCAGCGCCTGGTCCCGCATGTCGTCGACCATCTCACGCACAGTCGGGTTGTCCGGTGATTCTTCTACAAGCCGGTCGAGAACGGGTAGGAATCGCTCAGGTGCCTGTCGCATGCAACGGTTCAGCAGGATCCGGATTGTACTGATGGAAGTGCTATTGTCCGAATAGCGTCTGGTCACATCACAAAGCGAATCCGAAGCAAGTTCGAGATTCTCCGCCGACATCTCTTTGCCGAATTCGAAGACGTGGAGTTTGGTCATGGTCAGACGGGCCGACCGTGCAATTTCAAATTTTTCATGGTCTACATACGGCAGCGCAGCTTCACGAAGCGTTTCCGCGATCGACATGACCTCGGCACCACGGACCGCATCGAGTCCGTACATCATTTCGGCAGCTTCTAGTTTGGCCCGGATGGCAAAGTTTCGCTTGCGTGTGTCGGTGCTGATTTCCAGCATCCGGTCGGAAAGTCTTAACTGTCTCCCGAGCATGTCCATGGCCACAGGCAGAGGTCGCTGGGCAAGATCCATATTCCGGATCGACCGAATCATCTGTGTGATTTTTTCTTCCGTAGCTGAGGCAAGCACATCATCGAAATCAGCAGCCTCTGACTCTACAGGGCCAACCAGCGCAGCATCCCCGCTGTCCGGTCGGTCTTCGATTTCCGGCTCACTGGTGGCCCACGAGTACGCTCCCGCGATTACTACCAATGAACAGATCATGCCGGTGATCATGGCGACGAAATTGGCGGCAGGCGAGTTGGTCTTCTTTTTGCGTTTCAGGTCATCAGCTGGATTGCTTGACTTGCTTCGGCTACGGCTTCTCGAACGGCTACTGCCGCGACCACTCCGGCTACTGCTGCTACCGCCGCTGCCGCGACTGCTTGAAGAAGAACGGGTTCTACGTGAACGACTGGAAGACATGCCATCTTCTGGAGTTGAGGACCTGAGGCCGCGATCGCGAAATGACCGACAGACTAGCCACAGACCGACTAGCCGCGGGGCGCGGATGACACCCCCGGATTAAACCACACACGAATTATACATCGTCAAAACCCGTCTGCGCAGAAGCAGATTTCCGAGGGGAAATATCCCGTTTCAGGACTCACACAACCAGGCGGAACTACCAGTTGAACGGGTTTTTCCGAAAAGGCTGACCGGTGGAAAGTAGCGTCCGCGGCCGGAGATCAACGGAGCAAGCCGTGTTTATGGCAGCTCTATCGTGGAGGATTTCCCGTCTTCGGAATCCGGCTGTCCGGAGCGGGACTCCGGAGGCGCCGCAAACGGACTCGGTGATACAAATGCAATTCGCAGTTGGTGCAGCGATTCGGTCAGGTGAGCTGCTTCTTCACTGGTTAGATTGCCTTTGGTTTTTTCCTCGAGCACAGCAAGTGTGTCGATGAAGTGTTTGGCCATCTCCTTGTTGACCTGCGGCTGTCCGGTGACCGGATCGGGAATATAGCCGAGGGAAGCGAGGGCCTGCGTCGAAAGAGTCTGAATGAGAATCGGGAAAGAAGCTTCGGGGATCGGCGGAGAATCTTCTGCTGAAGCTTCGTCCGTTTCCTGCTTCTTCAGCTCCTCTTTTTCCTGCTGAACTTGTTCTTTCCAGTTGTCGTCAACGATGATTTTGGGTTCTTGATCTGTCATTTGTCCGCAAATTATGAGGAATCGGCTTCACCTATCGACCGGTGATGAAATCCGGCAATGCGAACGGAAAGACATGGGCGTCCGCAGGAGTTTATTCTGGCAATCAATGCGAGGACGGGCAATGGTCGAAATCAGATCAGGCTTGAATCGTCACCGAAATAGCGAACGTCCCTGAATTCTTCTATGTGCGCAGTGCTGAAATCAGCATCCGGGACGGCCGTATCTTGAAGGCTGATCCTTGACGGGGCGTGCCGGCAATATAGTCATCGCCGACGCGGCAACTACGCCCTGGCAACTACAAAGGGCAACTACAAAGGGCAGCTACACAGAGCGGATAAACAGAGGGCAGCTACACAGAGCAGATAACCAGAGCAGATAACCAGAGCAGATAACCAGAGCAGTTACCTTGCGGACACGTCTACCGACTCGTCTTTTCCGGTTCGACGGACGGCAGCGCCTACAAATCCGGAAAACAGAGGGTGAGCGGATGTCGGCTTCGATTTGAATTCAGGATGGTACTGCACCGCAACGAACCACGGCTGATCAGGCAACTCCACGATTTCGACCAGCGATTCGTTTTCGCTGGTCCCTGAAACCATAAGTCCGTTAGCTTCGAACTGCTGACGATAGACGTTGTTAAATTCGTAGCGATGGCGATGCCGCTCCGAAATCTGATCCGTTTCGTAGCATTCATGTGCCTTTGAGCCCGGATGCAAGTCCGATACCTGAGCGCCAAGACGCATGGTGCCGCCTTTGTCGGTAATGTTTTTCTGTTCGTCGAGCAGGCAGATAACCGGGTGCGGCGTATCTTTGTCAAACTCAGTCGAGTTTGCACGTTCGAGATTCACGCAATTGCGGGCGAATTCGATAACAGCGCATTGCATTCCAAGACAGATTCCAAAAAACGGAATGCCGCGGCTCCGGGCAAAGCGTATCGCGTCCACTTTACCTTCAATTCCCCGTTCACCGAATCCGCCGGGGATCAGGATTCCGTCGTAGCCGGAAAGCAGTCGTTCCGGACCCTCACGTTCGACATCTTCGCTCTGGATCCGGCCGATTCGAATCTGTGCGTTGTGATGAATTCCGGCATGATCAATCGCTTCGTAGATCGACTTGTACGCATCCTTATGCTCGGCGTACTTTCCAACAACAGCGATGCTGATTTCGGCCTCAGGATTCCTCATCCTGTGTATCATGTTCCGCCAGTCGTTCAGGTCGGGAGTTTCACAGCGGAAACCGAGTTTGCGGACACAGAGTTCATCGAGTCCATGGTCAACCAGTGACATCGGTACTTCGTAGATCGAAAAGTCTTTGTCTCTCTCTTCAATGACCGATTCGATTGGAACATTGCAGAACAACGCGATTTTTTCACGTTCGCTGTGCGGCAGTTCCCGCTCAGTCCGGCAGATCAGAATGTCCGGCTGGATACCGATCTGGCGCAGTTGACCGACTGAGTGCTGCGTCGGCTTTGTCTTGAGTTCGCCCGCTGCCTTGAGGTAGGGAACCAGTGTGAGGTGTATGTAGAGACAGTTCTCCTTTCCAGCATCCAGTGCGAACTGACGGATTGCTTCCAGGAACGGCTGACTTTCAATGTCACCGACGGTTCCACCGATTTCTGTGATGACAACATCAACATCCTCGGCCGCGAGACCGCTGATGCAGGATTTGATTTCGTTGGTAATGTGCGGGATTACCTGAACGGTCTTTCCGAGGAACTCACCTCTTCGCTCTTTCTCGATAACGCTCTGGTAGATCTGTCCGGTTGTGTAGTTGCTTTGTCGAGTCAGCGGGCTGTTGGTAAACCGCTCGTAGTGGCCGAGATCGAGATCTGTTTCACTGCCGTCATCAAGAACATAGACTTCCCCGTGCTGGTAGGGACTCATCGTGCCCGGATCAACGTTGATATACGGATCGAGCTTCTGCATACGGACTTTCAGACCACGGCGTTCCAGGAGCAGGCCGATCGAAGCACTGGTCAGGCCTTTGCCGAGAGAGCTTACAACGCCGCCTGTTACAAAAATGTATTTGGTCATCTCAAGAGTCCTTCAAATCCTTTTGAGGCTTTTTGCGGGGCAGGAAATGGTCGCGGACAGCGACAGGGGCCGGCTGTCCGGCCCATTATACGGATTGATTCGGATTCGTCGTGGCCTGTTAGGGGGAATGTCATCCGCGGTTCTAGAAGGTAACCGCGTAGAAAATAACGCCAGACATCCTGCCTCAAGACCGCATCCTATGGACAAACGCTTCGTATTCCACGGCGGTATCAATGCCCGGGGCAGCATGATCCACCACACCTACTGCGATCGGGTAGCCCGCGTCGAGAAATCTCAGCTGTTCAAGGGCTTCGATGGACTCAATCCGGGAGTCCGGCAGTTGCGGAAATTCCAGCAAAAACTCGCGGCGATACGCATAGAGCCCGATGTGCAGATGAAACACAGTGGGTTCCGCGGTCAGCAGGCTGTCATCCTGCGACCGTTCAAACGGGATCGGCGCTCTGCTGAAATACATCGCCCGTTGCTTGTGATCAAAAACAACCTTTACACAGGCAGGATCTTCAAGTGTCCGTCGGTCGCGGATCGGTGTTGCGAGTGTCGAAATCATGACATCCGGGTTTTCTGTGAGTATGCGGATCGCCGAGTCTATCGCGGCTCCGCTGATTTCCGGCTCGTCACCTTGAACATTCACAATGAGATCGACATCCTCACCCAGCGAGTTCCTTGCGATTTCGCTGACTCTGGATGTTCCCGAGAGGTGCTCTGCTGACGTCATGACCACGTTGCCTCCAAAGGCTTCCACAGCTTCCACAATGTCGCTGTGGTCGGTGGCGACGACGACCGTGTCAGCCAGGCTGGACGCTGCCGCGGCTTCGCAGGTGTGCTGGATTAGCGGTTTTCCGGTTTCTGACAGCAGTAGTTTTCGCTCAAGCCGGGTTGACTGGAGACGGGCGGGGATGACGATAACGGTTTTCATACTCTTAATCCCGAGTATTCGGTCAGACGTTCAATCTGGTCATGCAAATCTGGTTGTGGCTTTGGGTCTCTGCTCATCTCCGGCACGCTCGCTTTGCCGGGTCTGGAACCGGCAGGTTGGGTACGTAGAGCCTTGTATACGGGCGGTCCGGATCAGATGGACCGGTGTCAGTTGTCGCTTATCTGCCAGCGGGCGTTGGAGCCTCGGGCAATTTCCGGGAGGATACCAGCGGCGCCCGGTTAAGCAACGATGCCGTTGTCAGTTAGATCCTTTGCAGGTCCGGTCAGGAATGCCGGCCGGACCGCGTGGATTGTAAGTTGACAGTGGCAAGGCACCTGACCGAAATTGTCACCCATCATTATTGTCACGCATTATTAATGCCTTTGAAACGTGGGCTTTCAATACCCCGCGCGATCCGCACAACTGCTTGATTCTGACACGGATCGTACAACGCAAACAGCAGAGCAAAATGAACCGTCTACAAACGCTGTACTCCAGCACGATCGGCAAGAAATTTATTGCCGCCATTACCGGATTGATCCTGTTCGGATTTCTGGCCGGTCATGTCGCAGGGAATCTGAAAGTATTCACGGGGGCCAGCTCGAACGGTGTTTACCACATCGATGAATACGGTCAGTTTCTGCGCGAGATGGGTGCGCCGATTCTTCCGGCAGGCCTGGGGTTACTGGGCGCGAGACTGGTTCTACTGGCAGCTCTGATCATTCACGTCATTGTCGTGACTCAACTGGCACTTCAAAGTGCAGAGGCCAGACCGGTTGGATACAGAAAGAGTAAAACAGCAGCTGCATCACTGGCAGCGAAGTGGATGATGTTTTCCGGGATCACAATTCTCGGCTTTGTCATTTTCCACATTCTGCACTTCACGACCGGCACGATCCGACTGGGTGAGTTTGAACATGGAACCGTCTACTCAAACCTTGCCAGTTCATTTGCGAAATGGCCGGTTGCGATCGGTTACATGCTTGTAATGATCATGCTTGGCTTTCATCTGTTCCACGGAATCTGGAGTCTGTTTCAGACTCTCGGCCTGGACAATCCGGATCGCAACAAAGCACTGCGTGGGTTTGCGATTCTGGCAACCATTCTGATTATCGGCGGATTTATCGCCGTGCCACTTGCATTTGTCGCCGGCGCGATGCCGGTTCCCGAAGCCTACCCGCACGAACTGTTGAGCGGTGAACATTGACCCGTCTTGACCGGTTCAGGTTCAAGAGGCGCTCAACAGAGTCACGATTCTAACTTTTATTTGCACGAACATTCCATGTTGACACTCGACGCAAAAATTCCACGGGTACCTATCGAAGACGCGTGGACGACGCACAAGAACGAGCTTCGTCTCGTCGGGCCGAACAATCGTCCGAAGTACAAAGTCATCGTCGTCGGATCCGGGCTGGCCGGAGCTTCTGCGGCGGCTTCGATGGGAGCGATGGGGTACCAGGTGGAGTGTTTCTGCTTTCAGGATTCTCCACGCAGGGCTCACAGTATTGCCGCACAGGGAGGCATCAATGCTTCCAAGAACTACCGCAACGACGGAGATTCGACCTGGCGACTGTTCTACGATACGCAAAAGGGGGGCGACTATCGCGCCCGCGAGAAGAACGTCTACCGGCTGGCTGAACTCAGCACCGCAATTATTGATCAGGCGGTCGCTCAAGGCGTTCCGTTCGCACGGGAGTACGGTGGAAAACTTGCCAACCGTTCGTTCGGCGGTGTTCTGGTCGAGAGGACGTTCTACTGCCGCGGAGAGACCGGTCAGCAACTGCTTCTCGGCGCGTATTCAGCGTTAGAGGAGCAGGTCGCCAAAAAGTCAGTGCGGATGCACGTCCGCTCTGAAATGATGGACCTCGTCGTGGTTGACGGCCGGGCCCGTGGAATCGTGGTTCGAAACCTTGAGACCGGAGAGATCACGTCTCACGCGGCCGACGCAGTCGTGCTTGCCACGGGCGGATACGGAAACGTGTTCTATCTGTCGACCAACGCAAAGGCCTGTAACGTCACGGCGACGATGCGAGCCTACCGGCGTGGAGCCGGTTTTGCCAATCCATGCTTCATTCAGATTCATCCGACTTCGATTCCTGCATCCGGTGAATATCAGTCCAAGCTGACATTGATGAGCGAATCGCTGAGAAACGACGGCAGGATCTGGGTGCCGCGAGACCCGGACGAAAAGCGCGCTCCTGCAGATATCCCGGAAAAAGAACGATATTACTATCTTGAGGAACGCTATCCGCGATTCGGTAACCTTGTCCCACGAGATGTGGCGGCGCGAAATGCGAAGGACGTTTGCGACAAGGGGCTTGGTGTCGGACCGACCGGTTACGGCGTCTATCTTGATTTCGGATCGGCGATCAAGGAGAAGGGATCCGAAGAAGTCATTTCAAAGTATGCCAACCTCTTTGAAATGTACGAACGAATTACCGATGACAACCCGGTTGAGACTCCGATGCGAATCTATCCGGCAGTCCATTACACCATGGGTGGCCTCTGGGTTGACTACAACCTGATGACTTCTATCCCCGGACTCTACGCAATTGGAGAAGCCAATTTCGCCGACCACGGCGCAAACCGGCTGGGCGCCAGTTCGTTAATGCAGTGTCTGGCAGACGGTTACTTTGTTGTGCCGGTAACAATCGGTGACTACTTGAGCCGTCATGCCGCGGGTGAGATTGGTGAGAGCCATGAACATTTCAAAAAGGTAGAGTCGGAAATTGAATCGCGACTTGATTCCATGTTGAACATCGGCGGTCAGCGATCGGTCCAGTCGTTCCATCGGGAACTGGGCAAGATCATGTGGGAGCACTGTGGCATCTCCAGATCACGTGAAAAACTCGAACAGGGACTCGAGAAGATTCCTGCGCTGCGTGACGAATTCTGGAGCAACCTGAAGCTTCCCGGTGGCCGTTTCGAATTCAATCGCTCACTTGAAGACGCACATCGAGTTGCCGATTTTCTGGACTTCGGTGAATTGATGTGCCGTGACGCTTTGATGCGTGATGAATCATGCGGGTGCCATCTGCGCGAGGAATTCCAGACGCCCGAAGGTGAGGCACAGAGAAACGACGACGACTTTGCTCATGTCGCCGTGTTTGAGCACAAAGGCGATGGCGTCGAACCTGAGCGCCACGTTGAATCACTTTCCTTCGATGCTTTGCCGGCGACAACGAGGAACTACAAGACATGAGAATGAAACTCCACATCTGGCGACAGTCAAACAGATCCGACAAAGGGCATATGGAGACGTATGCTCTGGACGGCGTCGATCCCGACATGTCGTTTCTCGAAATGCTCGATCATCTGAACGAGCAGCTGACCGCAGAGGGCAACGATCCTATCGCATTCGACCACGATTGCCGTGAAGGCGTTTGTGGAATGTGTTCCATGGTGATCAATGGTGAGGCTCACGGGCCGAAGCCTGAAACAACAACCTGTCAGCTGTACATGCGGCACTTCAAGGACGGTGATGAGATCTACATCGAGCCGTGGCGGGCAAAGGCGTTTCCCGTCATCAAAGATCTCGTTGTCGATCGCAGTGCTTTCGACCGTATCATCCAGGCGGGTGGCTACATCAGTAACCATTCCGGTCCCAAGCCGGAGCCGAATTCGATTCCAATCGATCCTGATGTTTCCGAAACTGCTCTGGATGCAGCAACCTGTATCGGGTGCGGCGCGTGCGTTGCGGCCTGTCCGAACAGTTCTGCGATGCTGTTCACTTCAGCAAAGGTCTCGCACCTCGGCCTTCTGCCTCAGGGGCAGACCGAGCGTTTCGAACGTGCTCAATCGATGGTTAAGCAGATGGAGGAAGAAGGCTTCGGTTCGTGCAGAAACTACGCGGAATGTGAAGCTCAATGTCCTAAAGGTATCAGCATCAATTTCATCGGAAGACTGAACGCCGATTTCCTCAAAGCGACACTTGTTCAACCGGTCGATCGCCGCGGCAAGATGGAAGCCCAGTAGTCGTTTCAAAATTACATCGTTGCAGCAAAATCCGGGCGGTTATTCGGAAAGCCGGGGCGAGGCGGTAAGCGACCGCTAGAGTCCGGGTAAATCCAGTAGACTGGAGACTGACTCTTCGTCCGTCATCAGACCCGCCACCGGCATGGCTGCATCTTTCGTGCGGCACAAGTGTGTTGCCTTCCAGCCAGCGCGCCCCGGCGCTGCGACGTCGTTTTCATAGTCGTCGCCGACCATAAACAGTTCAACCGGGCCGAACCGGTCCAGCATGTCACTTTCAACGAACCTATAGAAACCGGTCGAGGGTTTCCTGTATCCCACCGTTGCCGAGCAATAGACGAACTGCGCGCGTGAAAGATCAGCCGATGCTTCCACGATGCCATTTAGCCTTGTGTCAAAGTTGGACGCAATAACAAATGGTCTGCCGGAACGGTTCAGCCTTTCAAGAAACGGACGGGTATCCTCATACAGAGTCCAGTTCTCCGGCAACGAGAAATGATGCCAAAGCTGTTCGAATAATTCCTGCACGTTACCAGTGTCATCAAAGACGAACTCAACCAGGTCTCTCCAAAGCCCTCGTTCGATCTCGTCACTTGATATCAGCTGATCATCTTCCGATTTCGGAGCAAAGAACTTTTTTCTGCCCTCGCGGAATCTCTGGACGACCTGCTCACGTGACAACCGCGTTCCGAATTGCCGGCCGATCCGGCAATAGATATCGATCACACCCGTTCTGGGTTTGATCAGGGTTCCGAATGCATCAAGTACAAAAAAAAGCTGCCGGTCGGTTGCCGGCAGCGTCGCTGGTTCGTCCTGGTTTTTGTTCATCGGATGGGTCGGCCGCAACTACCGGTCAATTACATCATCCGTCAATTCGCTGACGCCGTGTACGCGTCGTTGAGCCTCATCCAGATCAATGATGTCTTCCGGTTCCATTGCGGGCAGTGTTTCGAGCAGAATCACATCTTCCTCGATCGCGCCGTCCTCCAGAAGTCCCGGATTTTGAAATTCGAGGATGTTAGGCATCGAGCCTTCTGCAGGTGCCGGGCTGATTCCCATCGATGACGATGAGACATTCCGGAAAATTGCGTTGCCACTGTCCCCACCGGGAATGGCTCGAAGGATAATTCCCGGATCTTCCTGCGGTTGGGTCATTTGTTCGACAGCGAGAGACCGGGCAGGAAGTGAAACGGGTTCTTCTTCGGCGACAATGTCCGTCACGTCGAGGGGGTCAAGGAATTCGGTTCCCGGTCCTTCGATTGATGGTGTTGTCACGAAGTCCAGTTGCTCGGGAGTTTCCGGCTCTTCGGCTGGAATTGTCAGACGTGACTCTTCCATTTGACGCGATTCTTCTATTACTCGAAGCTGGCGATTCACTTCATCGCGAATCTGTTGCTCAAGATCAACCGGTGGAATGAGGCTGGTCTGCGGTTCGAATTCCAGCGTCGCAGGAGCTTCGGGTTGTATCTCTGCATCGAATCTCTCGGGAGCCGAAGTAAAGTTCTGTTGCGGCAGCGGGTGAAACTCAATGTCACCGGCGGGCAGTCCGAATTCATCGACTCGCCGTTGCGAGCTGGCTTGAATCATCCGGGGCTGTGGCTGGACAGATGCTGCACGCAGCTGCGCTTCCTGTTCGAGAATCTGCCTGGAGTGAGCCGACATGCTGTGGTTCGCTGTCGGTCGGGCCCGAAGAACGATCGGTTGCTGGCGACCGGCAACATGCTGGACAGGACGGCGGTTGCGGCCGACGGGGAAGTCACTGCCGAACGGATCTTCGTCTCCGTTAAAAGGGTTATCCATTTCTTCCGGATTTATCGGCGGAGCTTCCTGAATCGGATCGACGTCATAGTTGTCAAACGGGTCGTTGTCTGGAGCTGAGATCGACTGGAAGTCGCGAACCGGACGATCGGGAAGCATCGGGCTTTCAGGCAGCGCATCTGACGCCGAGATTGCCTCCATTGGCTCCGAAAGATCCCCCGCAAAACCTTGCGAATATTGATCGGCTGACGAGAAGTCGATGTTCGGACCAATAACCAGCCCGTGTTCGTTCGGTGTCAGCTCGATGGGTGCAGGATTGCGAGGTCGGGTCACTGCCTGCAACTCCGGTGTTGGCTGCGAGTTGTCAATAATCGACTGTGGCTCTTCAAACTCCTCGACATTTACAACCGGCATCTGAGAGCGCGGTTGAGCCTGAACGGGTTCGTACTGCTGCGAGTCAGGATCTCGTGTCCCCTGTTGAGCGTATTGCCGGGCATCATACGGCTGATCAGGGTAGATGCGTGTGTCAGCCGGTTGATTGTTGTACAGCTGAACTCCGAAGGGCTCCATGATCTGTTGGTGGAAGTTCTGTGGAGACCTAGGTTGTTGCTGAGCAACGGGTTGCTCGACGTTGTTGTACAAATTGTCGCCGTATGAATCCGTGTTGCTTTCCTGCTGCAGAACGGGCTGCTGCTGGAGCGTTGGTTGCTGCAGAGGAGTCGGTGGTTCGAGCTGCTGCGGTTGAACCAGTTGTTGCTGGAAGTCAGGGCTGTAGCCTTGATGAGGTTGAGCCTGATATGGCTGAGTCTGATAGGCCGCGTTCGGGTGGTAAATTGCGGCATCGTAAGGTTGATTCGGGTAGTACTGAGTTGACGAATCACCCGGCTCAAGCTGACGGATTGTTCCCGGTACGTCACCTGATCCTGTGTCAGGGACAACCTGAGTCTGGTTCTGCGGAGCTTCAACCGGAGGGTAGTATTCCTGAGGGGTACCTGAAACGTCCGGTTGCCACTGAACATTCGGCTCGATGTAGATCTGTTCCGCCGGAGCACCAACCTGCGGAACTTCGATGTCTCCTGCGATGACGTCTCCGGTAATGACTTCGGAGTAGGCTGAAGTGTCTCCAGTGCATTCGTTGCACTGGCAGGAGTAGTCTTCGCTCACCGGTCCAATCATGAATGAATCGGTAATGCGTCGACGGCTGCGGAGCATCTGCAATAGTCCCGGTCGGGCGGTAGTTTCGTCGCAGCTTCCGCAAGTCGGGCATTCACCTTCGACAGTTCCACAACTATCGCAAACACTGGTTTCAACGAGCCGGTAGCGGAACAACCTGTCGCGACAGAGTCCGCGGCCGGGAAAAATCTGACCCAGTCCGGCGATTCCACCGTTTGCTGTACATTCGCCGCCCGCGATTCTTACGCCGGCAAGCTTGCTGGTCAGCATGCCGGGAGTGAGGAATCCGTGGCCGTAGCGAGACTCCCACTGCTCTTTCCAGCAGTCAACGTTGAACCAGCTGCCTTCAATGGCTGCAAAGCCGGAAAAGATGTTTTCGTTGTGTCCGCCCGGACAATAGGAGCGCCATGCGTGAGCTGCTTCGACAGCATCATACTTGGCCAGCATGCCACCACCGGGCCCGGGGCCGTTTACTCCGCTGAGGGAATCGGGATGGTAGTACTGAAGGCAACCTGTTGAGGTCACAAGCAGAACAGCTAGAGCAAAAATCTGTGCGCAGCGCATTGTCTTGCATCCGTAAGAAAACGAATCAGCCGTCCGATCGGTCCAAGCGGACGGCACCTGCACACAAGTATCGACAGGAATAAACGAATCCAGCCGGATTAGGTTCAACGCTGAGAAAACGGGAATAACCTGCAAGAGAATCAGTTGTCCGACATTCAGCAAGGCTTACCAGGTTCCGGCTTAACCGTTACAGCCTGGTGACAGGCGCGTGAAGATGTAACGGTTCCTCGGGTTCCTCGTTTGTCCCTGCGGCGGAGAAATTTCCGGGCCTATGCCGACCCCCGCAGATGAGCGGAATTGGACCGATGGTGAATCTTGAGCGATGCGCTCACGGTTTGCGAAAATTCAGCTCCTGAGGCAGTTTCGCGTCAACCGGAATCTACCGGTAACCGTCCAGTTGTCCGGTTCCGACGTCTGGTAGACCCCGGCAACCGGACGAAAAAAGCGACCGTCTGCCGGTCGCTGTTGCTGATTGAATTGTGTGAAGTCAGATCCGCCTACGATCTGCATAAGTTCGATCCTGACGGGATCTAGCTGACCCCGTCAAACGCCCGGCGACGAAGTGCAACACAGGCAAGTGCGAACAGAAATGCGACGGCAAAAATCGCGGCGGATTGCGTAAGCAGCATCATGTTGGCCTCCCGTTTGGAAAACGACTCTTTGAAAGGGTATTCGTTTTCTGCGGAACGCTATTTGTTGATTCCCGCGGGATTGCAGGTGACTCGTGACAGAATTCACGATGTTTTCCAGATGCTGATGCGCTTCCGGCGACGCTATCGGGCGGGTATGCGATTAATTTTCGCCGCCAGAATGAAGTCGTTTTCGCTGAGGCCATCCAGAGTATGGGTCCAGATTTCAATCGCGAGATTCTTGTAGCCGACAAGGTGTAGATCAGGGTGGTGACATATCTCCTCGGCAATCTCACCGACCTGTGAGAAGAATTCCAGACCGGCAAGAAAGTTCGCTACGGTCCATTCTTTGCGGATCCGTTTACCGTCTTCAGTGACTTGCCAGCCGTCCAGATGACCAAGCTGTTCAGCGACCTTGTCATCAGGGTATCGAGCAACTCCTGATTCGCCCGGTGCACATGTCATTTCCGCCAGTTGTTCAGCTGTGAGGATTTCCATTTCAGATCCATAGTCAGATGTATTTCAGAAACAGGTGGCCGCGCGGACTAGCCTTTGACCAGTTTCAGCGCTTCGGCGTTGGGTGCCAGTGCGTCGATAACGAACTGGATGTGTTCGTTCAACTCGATGCCGAGATCTTCAGCACCGTTTACGATGTCTTCCCGTTTGACTTTTTCCGCAAAACTTTTCTGTTTCATTTTCTTGCGAACGCTTTTCGCTTTCATTCCATTGATCCCGTCCGGTCGAACGAGGGCAACGGCGGTAATGAAGCCGCACAACTCATCGACCGCGAACAGAGCTTTGTCCATGAGCGACGTCCGCGGGCAGTCCGGAACCTCATCAACGTGGGACTTGATGGCATAGATGACGTCTTCCGGATAGCCGTGCTGCTCAAGAATCTTCGAGCCCTGCAGCGGATGATCCGGAGGTTCCGGCCACCGTTCATAATCGAAATCGTGAAGCAGGCCGGTAATGCCCCATTTCTCGACGTCCTCGTCGAATTTTTCGGCGTAGGCACGCATCGCGGTCTCAACAGACATCATGTGGCGACGGAGCGAATCCTGCTCCGTGTACTCGCACATCAGTTCAAAGGCAGACTGGCGGTCAATCGTCATTGGCAGGTCCGAATTGAATTTCTGGATTCTCGTTAGTGCTCTGCTGCCGGTCGCGCCGCAGTTGCATCACTGGAAGCGTAGAGTAATCCTTGTCCCCAAAGTGTTTTTGCAGAACTGTGCCGAGCTCACCCATGACGTTCACGGTGACCCCGGTCAGTATTCCGGAAATAAATACGACCGTGATGCCGATCATCACATTCACGATGTTCACTGGCATCAGCTCGGTTACCCACATGACAGTCGTGACGACGAGACAACTGAAGCAGAACCAGACCAGAAGCGCAAGTACGATTCGTGACCGCGTAAGCCGGCCGATTCCAGGTCCGGTCCGGCTGGCTGCTGTGTCAGGAAAGTACGGATCGGGATCGCCGCGCCGGCTGGTTCCGCAATTCCAGCAGCGCATAAAATTATGCGGAACGTTTTCACTGCATTGCAGGCAGGACCAGTCGTTCATTTACACATGGCCGCTAAATCACAGCGGCTGGAAACGGGGTCAAATAACTCCGCCACCACCTTCTTCCTCGTTTTCTGCTTCTTCAGATTCTGATTGATCAGCGTCGCCGTCTTCATCGCCGTCGCCATCTTCAGCATCTGAGCCGTCTCCGGATTCCTCGTCGCCCGCGGAGTCACCTGATTCTTCGTCGCCTGATTCTTCGTCGCCGCCCGAATCATCGTCGCCTTCTGAGCTGCCTGTTCCGTCGTCCGAGTCACCTTCCTCCTCGGCTTCAGCTTGACGTCGTTCTTCTTCAACGTTCTGCATTTCGCGCCATGGCTTCTTTTCGAGATAGGAGTCGAGTTCGTCTTGAAGGCTTTCGTGCTGGTCCTCGATTCGCTCGAGCTCTTCAGCATCGTTTTCTCCGTTTACTTCCTCTTCGCGGCGTTCATCGTTGACGCGCATGCCTTCTTCGATCCACTTGATCGCTTCATCGAAATCACCGATTTCGGCGTATCCTGATGCGAGCGTTGAAAGGATATGCGGCTCGGAGTAGTCGGTTTCTTCACAGGCCTCTGTTGCGAGTTCGATTGCACGCTGGCCATCGCGTAGTTCATCGACGGTGGAGGTCGCAAGAACCCAGGCGAGGTTGTTGAGAACGCCGTCGTCTTTGGCGTCCTCGTCGTCGTATTCCATTGCCGATTCGTATTCCTCGATTGCCTTTCCATGCTCGCCGGTGGAAAGCCTTGCATCGCCGCGACCCCTGTGAATCGCCTGACGAATCGGATCGAACGTCTCTTCGTCAGGAAGTAGGCGGAGTACACGATTGTAGATTCGAATCGCCTGACGTGGACGATCATCCGCGTTGTAAAGCTGAGCCAACTGAAGCGAATAGCCGATCTGGTCCGGGCGGTTTTCAGCCAGAAGTTTGTAGTCTTCGATCGAGGCGGCGAAATCACCTTGAGCCGCTCGAATGCGTCCACGCATTTCAATCGCAGCGATCAGCCCCGGTTCTTCCTCGAGCATTTCCTCAACATCTTCGATTGCCTCTTCGTAGTCCCCGTTGTAGAGGTAGGCTTCTGAACGAATGATCAGCCCCTCACGGCTTCTACGGTCCAGACCGAGTGCGTTGGTTGCATCCTGAATCGCTTCTTCGAATTCTTCGCGATCCATGTTCAGACCCGCGCGTGCGATGTGCGTGCGGATTTCGTCGGGCTTAACCTTGATCGCTTCGTCGACGATCTCGACAGCTTCGTCGTACATTTCGAGCTCAGCCATCGATGTGGCAACCTTGAAGTATGCATCAAGATTATCCGGATCAGCATTGAGCCAGAGTTTGAAGTCTTCAACCGCCTTCTCAGGTTCTCCCTTGCGAAGGTAGTACTCGCCACGGATCTGCATCGCACGCGTATTTTCCGGGTCGATCTCGATCGCCTCGCTCAAATACTTGACGAGAGCTTCTTCATCATTTTGAACAGCTGCGAGAGTCGCACGCGATAACAAGGCTTCAGATTTCTGCTTTGTATCTTCTCCGGCCAGCTCGAGTACCTTGTCGAGTGCCTCTTCCGCTACTGCGGTGTCACCACCATCGAGAGTCTGTAGTCTCGCGATCAACAGCCAGGCCTCGGTCATATCGGGGCTGAGTTCGATAACACGATCCAGGCGAAGCAAAGAGTCACGACGGTACTTCCGCCAGCGCCGATCGGTTTGAAAGACGAGCTGACCAAGTTGATCAGCATGCTCATACAAAGTGGCGGTGAGGAGTTCCTCTGCGCCCGCGAGGTCTTCCGGCGAGAGCCCTTTCTCGATGGCCGATTCGCAAAGCTCGGCAACATCGTCCAGATCACGCAACGTGGTTGCTTCCGCTTTTTTCTGGAAAGCCATTTCAAGGTCTTCACCGCCTTCGTCCTGAGCAAATGCGAACGAGGCAAGTGACAAAACGACGGCAAATACTGAAAGCTGATAAAGCTGTTTCATCCAGGCGAAAGATGCCATTGAACAGGCTCCCATCTGCAAAATTTCGGGTTAATTGAGTCTGCGTATTCTATTTGATTTAGTGCTTCGGGAAAATCGCTTTTGGTCCCGGTGGCGACCTTACATACGCTTTTGGACGGCCAGCAGTGCCCTCGACAGTCAGATTGGCTGTTTTTGTACCGCCCCTTACGAGGAGGATCGGGCCTGATACGGTATTGGACGTGCAGACGATCTGCGATTTCAACAGCCCGTTGGTCGCCAGACTGTCGTCAATTTGCCTGACATTCGATATCCCGGCAGGAAACCAGGACCTGGGACCAAGGAAATTATGACCCTGACACAGATGCTTGAACCGGTTCATTCTTTGCAGATTCTCGTGTTGCTGTTTCTGGCGATTCTGTTTCTGCAATCGGGGCTCGACAAGGTTTTCAACTACAAGGGCAACCTTGAATGGCTGACGGGACATTTCGCCAACGGCCCGTTGAAAGGAACGGTCGGACTGTTGCTGCCCGTTTTGACGCTGCTGGAGACTGCAACCGGGGTCCTGTGTGCCGTTGGAATAGTGACATTGATCGCCAGTGGTTCAGAGACGATCGGGCTGATCGGGGCCCAGTTATCGGCAGTCTCGATTATCTGCCTGTTCTTCGGACAGCGGGTGAATCAGGACTATCCCGGGGCGGCGACGCTGACGTCCTATTTTCTGATTTCGATGGCGGCGATCTACCTGTTTCATTCGCCCGCCTAGTTGTCTGCCCGGTCACCACTGCCCGGTCACCCGGGTCGCGACCTTCCGGGCGTCCCTGATCGGCCATTTTGTCGCATGCCCAGGGGGCGCAGTCGTGCTTATCATGGACATCTGATCCGACCGATTTCTTACGGTCGATGTCCATTGACATTCCGCTTTTAAGAGCGGTAGACTTCTCCGTTTAAAGCCACAAAAAAGCGGGCGCGCAACGCCTTTGTCCGCTCTTTCCTTAGACCATTTTTTCTCTGAAAAGGCCTGGCCATGTCGGCACTTTTACGTCGCCACTCCCGTTTCATATTGTTTTGTTTTCTGTCGCTTGTCGTAGTCGGCGGCTACACGCTTCTGGCAAGCGAATCAGCTTTCGCTCAGGTCGGCGACGATGACACCGCCGGCGTCCAGGCTGACGCCGACGGATCCGAGACCATGAGCGCTCCGGTTGATACCGGTTCTGAAGATTCCGGCGGCAAAGAAATCTCCACCGGCGGAACGATGTTTCCGTTGTTCACCTACATCATTCCGGTACTCGGCCTGGTTGGACTGGCATTCACGTACTGGAAGTCCACGTGGGTTGCCCAGCAACCGGTCGGCACAGAAAAGATGGAGCGGATCGCAGCCAATATTACCGAAGGCGCGATGTCATTCCTGAAAGCCGAATACACCATTCTGGCTATCTTTGTTGTCGCCGTTGCGGCACTGCTTGGCTATGCCGGATCACAACAAGCGGAGACATCGTCGCCGCTGATCGCACTATCATTTGTTCTGGGTGCTTTCTGCTCGGGACTTGCCGGTTTCATCGGAATGAAAGTTGCCACAAAGGCAAATGTAAGAACCACAAATGCGGCTCGTGACGGACTTCCTAAAGCCCTGGAAGTTGCTTTCTCGGGTGGCTCGGTCATGGGCATGGGCGTTGTTGGCCTCGGAGTTCTCGGCCTTGGCGGCTTGTTCCTCGTTTACACAAACATGTTCGGCGTGAAGGACACCGATTCGCTTTCACGCGTGATCACTGTGCTAACCGGATTCTCATTCGGAGCATCTTCAATCGCTCTGTTTGCCCGCGTGGGCGGCGGTATCTACACCAAAGCGGCTGACGTCGGTGCTGACCTTGTCGGTAAAGTCGAAGCCGGTATTCCTGAAGACCATCCACTCAACCCCGCGACCATCGCTGACAACGTCGGTGACAACGTCGGTGACGTTGCTGGAATGGGCGCTGACCTGTTCGAGTCCTATGTCGGGTCGATCATCGGAACGATGGTCCTCGGCGTCGCGTTCATCGGATCCACGGGTTACGTAGACAACTTTGGTGGAATGTCAGGCGTTCTGCTTCCGCTGGTTCTGGCAGGCGTCGGTATTCTGACCTCGATCGGCGGTACCTTCTTCGTGAAGGTGAAAGAAGGTGGTGATCCTCACCACGCTTTGAATATCGGCGAGTTCGGTTCTGCTGCCGTTCTGCTTGCCCTGACCTACGGAATCATTACCTGGATGATGCCCGGCGAATGGACGACTCCTGATCCAATTACCGGGAAAGCCTTCACATATTCGGCCAACGGGGTCTTCTTTGCGATCGTATTCGGACTCGTTTCCGGCCTTGCGATCGGTAAGATCACCGAGCATTACACGGGAACAGGCACTGGTCCCGTAAAGTCGATCGTCCGCCAGTCGGTGACCGGCTCCGCCACGAACATTATCGCTGGTGTTGGCGTCGGCATGATGTCCACCGCTCTTCCGATCATCATCATCGCTGCAGCCATCATCGGAGCGTACTCGTTCGCTGGCCTTTACGGCATTGCGATCGCGGCGGTCGGTATGCTTTCCAATACAGGAATCCAGCTGGCAGTCGATGCTTACGGTCCTATTTCGGACAACGCAGGCGGTATCGCTGAAATGTCAGAGCTGCCTTCTGAGGTTCGTCAGCGAACGGACAAACTCGACGCAGTCGGAAATACCACGGCTGCGATCGGAAAAGGATTTGCAATCGGTTCTGCTGCCCTGACTGCACTCGCACTATTTGCGGCGTTTATGACTTCGTACAACATCGCGAATCCAGATAATCCGCTGCAAGGCATCAACATTACTAACCCGTATGTAATGGCATCTCTGTTTATCGGCGCGATGTTGCCGCTGCTGTTCTCGGCACTGTCGATGAACGCAGTTGGTCGTGCTGCGATGGCGATGATCGAAGAGGTTCGCCGCCAGTTCCGCGACATCCCGGAATTGAAGGCTGCTCTTAACGCAATGACCAGGAACGAAGGCAAAGAATTCGAGGACTGGTCAAAAGAGGATCAATCCATCTTCGAAGCAGCCGACGGCAAAGCGGAATACGGCAAGTGTGTTGAGATTTCGACACGTGCCTCTATCCGTGAGATGATTCTGCCGGGTATCGTGGCGGTTGCGGTACCGGTTGCTTTCGGTTTTCTTCCCAAGTTCTTCTTCGCCGCAGGTTCCAACGTCAACGCGGAAATGCTGGGTGGTCTGCTCGCAGGCGTTACCGTCAGCGGAGTTCTGATGGCACTGTTCCAGTCAAACGCGGGTGGAGCATGGGACAACGCCAAGAAGATGATCGAAGAGGGAGCCGAGGTGAACGGCGAGAAGCTTGGTAAGGGTTCGGAAGCCCACAAAGCCGCTGTCGTCGGTGACACCGTGGGCGACCCGTTCAAAGATACTTCCGGTCCTTCGCTCAACATTCTTCTGAAGTTGATGAGTGTCGTCGCTCTGGTTATCGCGACGCTGATCTGATCTGGATGATCAATTCAGATGGTGAAACCTGGATGCTGAAACCTGGATGCTGAAACCTGGATGCTGAAACAAAGAGAGCCGGTCAGATGACCGGCTCTTTTTTTGTGGCACAGTATTCTGCGTGACTAACGCAGATGGAAATACCATTCTCCAACTTCTTCGATACGGGTATCAAATCCCAGCCCCCGTAACCATGACGCCTCTCTGCTGGCCTCAATGTGGTAGTCAAAGGTATCCCAGTAGTACCAACGCTGTGGAATATCGACTTCGGTAATCCAGTAGATGACCCAGGGAGTTCGCATGCCGACTTCATCTGCTTCTTCATAAGTGGAATACGGTCCCTGAACCAGGCCGCGATCGTTGTGCAGCATGTACCCCGTCTGAGCCGGCCCCGCGAAGTAGACCTGGTAGTCGTAAATTTCGTCCATGACGACCTTCGGCGGCGCCATCGGCGAGGGGATGTTGTTCAGTTGAGCTTCTGCGGACGCGCAAGTCATCATTGCGAAGGCAACTGCAAACGCAAGACAAAGTGATCGGGCGGATGTGGTCGCAGGGTAAGTCGTTTGGCTGGTGGTTCCCGTCTTCATTTTGTACTCCCGGTTCGAGGTGTTTTGTGTCTACGGGAAGAGCGGAGACCGGCTGGATCTGTTACAGCAGCAAAGGCCGGAAATTTGGAGCCGGTGTCCGCGGGCCGGAATATCTGCACGATCACGTGCCGTGACGGGTGAGCTTAGGCAGTTCAGAGTGAACGCCCCTTCCGTGCCCCTAGGGAAGAGTTGTGCCGGTTGTACTGGCTGTGAGGAACGCAAAGTGACCTGCTACAGCGGTCCCCGGCGGTCTGAACCGTAACATTCTGACCAGACGGTTCGCGACGCCTTGTTTTGCTGGCAGGCCCGGATTCGTCCGATACAGACTTGTGGTTCACACTCGCTCCGGAATCCCGCGTTTTTTGGCCTTTTGGCGATGTCAAACGGGGGAATTTGTTTGGCGTCCCCTCGGATTCCGACTATCGTTGAAGAAGCGGGTGGGGGCTCTGTACGTACGTCCTACACCCCTGATTTTTGCGATCATCGTCGGGCCGGCATTTATCCGGACGTGACGACGGGATAAATTAGAGTTGGAATATGCCGGTGCGGGCAAGGACACCGGTCAACTAACGGGAGTTCTTTGAATGAGAACGTCAATTTTGAGTAAGTGGTTGAAACTGTCCTGCGCTGTGGCAGCGCTCGCTGCACTGAGTTCCGGAGTTGCAACTGCACAGGAACAAGTGACAGCGCCAGTTCAGCAAGTGGCCGTCGAAACGGTTCACGCGTCAGCAATTGCGACGGCTGACCTGAACGAAAACAAAACAGAAGAAGCCGTGGTGGAAACTGTGGCTCCGGTTGAGGAAGAGCGAGTACGCCTTTCCCAGTCCGAGATTCGCCAGCAGAGAAGGCAGGAGCGGATCCTCAATTCGATTCACAAGACACAGGAGCCCGTCAGTGGTTTCGATCCTGTGGACATGTTCACTGCGATGAACACCGGTGAAATCGAAGTCGTTATCAAGACCAAGAATGCAGCAGAAGCTAATGTGATCGTGACAAACACTTCTGATCGTCCTCTGGCGATTCAAATGCCCGCGGCATTCGCTTCCGTTCCTGTCATGCGTCAGATCGGCGGTGGCGGACTTGGCGGTGGTGGACTTGGCGGCGGCGGTGGCGGTCTGGGCGGCGGCGGCTTCGGCGGCGGTGGCCTCGGCGGCGGCGGTCAATTCGGCGGCGGCGGCTTTGGTGGCGGTCAAGGTGGTGGCGGCTTCGGCGGCGGCGGCTTTGGCGGCGGTGGCCTCGGCGGCGGTCGTGGTGGCGGCGGCGGCGGTATCTTCAATATCCCTGCTGGTCGTGACGCTCGTATTGGTGTCAACACGGTCTGCCTTGAGCATGGCCGTCCTGATCCTGCACTCCGCATGGACTACACAATCGTTCCACTGGAAATGGTTACCAACGATCCGAAGATCTTCGAAATCGTTCGCATGGTTGCCAATGATGAAATCAATCAGCCTTCTGCTCAAGCAGCAGCATGGCACCTGACGGATGAGCTTTCCTGGGAATTCCTTGCAACTAAGAACCGCATCGAGCGTATGGATGGCTCGTTTGAACGTTACTTTTCATTGCAGCAGGTACTGTTCGCTCAGCAGGTAATTACTGAAGCACACATGCGAGCCGAACAGCGTGCCGCCATGTACGCTCAGGAAGCAGAAGCCGAAAACACCGGCCAACTGTTTGAAGAGGAAGACGGTCGATAGACCACTTCAACAAATTGAAAGATTCGAGGCCGGTGAAACTCACCGGCCTTTTTTTATGGAGTCTGCCAGCTCACGTTGCTAAACAGCGCAATCAAACCGTGCAAGTTCGTCTGAATCTGTGCACCGCAGCGATTCAATTTCGTGGCTGTAACTCTGAAGCCTGTCTCCATTTGATACGAATGTTCAGCTCCGGCCGGCACGTAGCATTTTCTTTTTTCCCGGTTGCCTGGTGAATATCGGTGGCTGCCGCAGTTGAGACGATTCGGAGCAGAATTCTGTAATTTCGTGTCAAATTCGTCCGTGGTTGTGACCAAACGTGTATAAGTCAAACAGAAGACTGACGGGGCACTGAAGTAACACAGAATTTCCGGAGGACGAAAATGCGTACAACTATTTTCGCGACGTTACTGATTACCTGCTGTTTTTTGTTGCCGATTTCTGTTCAGGAGACCGTTGATTCGGGGCAGCAGAGTACCGGCTTGTTTCAAGACAATGCTTCGATCATTTCAACGGTGCCTGTTGTCTTTGCACCGCAGAATCCGCCTATCGATCCGTTCAAAGAGCTCTGGATCAAAGACCTCAGTGTCGTGGAGGACCCCGTCCGGACCGTCTACGACGAAAATTCAATTGATCCTTCACAAGGGGCGTGGACGTTCGGCAGGATGATGGAGCATATGGCGGGCGGCCACGATCCGGGATTGTTTACTGAAGCCTTGTTTCGTGGATTCGAGGTTCAACAGACGATAAACGGATTCGACTCGCCAGTCAGACCCGGTTTCGTTGAAACGGTCATCGATCCGTGGAGAGCAAGATCGGAAAGAGCAGGCCTTCCCGGACTCGCTCCACAGTTTGCTCCGATGCGACTCAGTGGAATCGTCAACAGGATCGACCTCAGGTCGCCCGGAGGCGATGGTGATCCGGTGCACGCGGGCGAAGGAAGACTCGTCTATCACATTACTGATGAGAATGGCGGCCCGACTCAAGGATCAATCATCCTTGAATACGAGCTGCTGGCAGATGACTGTGAGGATATCAAGCTTTGGGCAAACCGATGGCACAGGCTGGGAAGCATCCCTTTCGGGCCCGACTTCAACCGTTATCTTGAGCGGCTGGTCAACAACTTTGCCGGCCCCGACGTCGCTCCGAATCGCCCTAACGGAAGTGCGATTGTCACCATACGTACCAATGACTCGGTCCATGTCGACGAGCCCTGGGAATGGCGGGAATGGCGCATGAATGCGACGGGTTTTCTTGAGCAGGTCACCGTTGCAATGTCACCGCAGTCGTCGCTCAACGGTTCAACACAACTGGCGAGGTACATCAACGAAAACGAGCAAGCCATTATTGCGCAGGAGCATGTCGTTCCTCTCGTCTACCGTGGTGTGCCGTTTCGAGGTGCCGTGTCCGGAGACGATATTCTCCACTCGGCTTTCAACGCGCCGCTGATTCAAAATCCATTGGCAAGACACCGATTCTCGTTGAATACCTGTGTGGGCTGCCATCGTGGTGAAACACCCACTGGTTTTTTTCATGCCTTTCCGCGTGGAGAGGGCTCTGAAACCAATCTGTCGTTTTTCCTGACCGGAGGCACGCATCCAGATCCGTTTACGGGCGAGGTAAGGAGTTTCAACGATTTGAAGCGACGATCAAAGGACCTCCAGATGGTGCTGAACTCAGCCTGCCCTGAGATTGAAGCCTATCCGAGAATTTACAGGGTTCACTGATACAGTAGCTGGCTGTCTCTCCGGGGCCGGCGAATTTCTGCCGGGCCCGGTCAGCCTACCCTTGTCCATTCGCGGCTTGCAGCCGTGATACCAGCTCCGGCAGGACCTCACCGCCGGCTCCGTGCAGCGCATAATCCACAATCGGAGTCAGCGGCGTGGGGTTCGGATTGACCTCTACAATTCTGGCTCCGGAGTGCTTTGCGAATTCAGCCAGACTCGCTGCCGGGTGAACAAGCGATGACGTTCCAATTGAGAAGAAAACCTCGCAGGTCATCGCAGCTTCAGAAGCGGCATTCAGGTAGCCCGGATTCAAGGCTTCTCCGAACCAGATGACATCCGGGCGAAGCATGCTCCCGCATTGCGGGCACTCGGGAGGCGGCTCATGATTGGATTCGATATCGAAATCCACATCCATCAGGCCGGCTCCTTCCGCTTCCTCTTGCAGATGCCGATTGTCGAAACATATGCTGCGGCGGATATTTCCATGAAGCTCAATTACATTCCGGCTACCGGCCTTTTGATGAAGGCCGTCCACGTTTTGTGTTATCAATGAAAATCGCGAGACAATATCGCTCAGTTCTTTGATCGCCACATGGCCGGCATTCGGTGATTTTTCGAGCACCAGTTGTTTACGCCATTGGTACCAGTTCCAGACCAGCGAAGGATTGCGCCGAAAAGCCTCCGGCGTCGCCAGCTCTTCAGCCTGATACATGGCCCACAAACCAGTCATTGCATCTCTAAATGTAGGAATTCCCGATTCCGCTGAGACCCCTGCTCCGGTGAGGGCGACCACGTGATCAGCGGACAGTACCAGGTCGATTAGGTCTACAGGAATCTGCATTGCGTTACTTCCGGAAGCTTTGATTGAAACCATTCATGGAATTTTTATGCGCGGCTGATCGGAAAGGCCATTGCCTGGTCGATCGAACTCAGGCCGAGTCCTACCATTACCAGCCGGTCCACACCCAGGGCAACTCCGCAACACTGTGGCATTCCCGATCGCATCGCCTCCAGCAGGCGACTTATCGATGGCAACTCCTCCCTGCCATCCATTTTTCTCAGCCGGTTGTTCTCTTCGTTGCGGCGTTCCAAGATCCCTGCATCGAGCAGCTCGTTGTAGCCGTTGGCCAACTCCACTCCGTCGATATAAAGCTCAAACCGGTCGGCAACCTGAGGTTCCCCTTTCAGCCTCGCCAGCGCGGATTGAGAGGCGGGCCAGTCGTAGATAATTTCAGGGGCCGGGATTCCCAGACCCGGTTCGATGGAGTGAGTCAGGATCAGATTCAACCAGTGGTCACGATCTTCGTTTCCCGTTTCCTCAAAATTGATACCCAGTCGGTTCGCAGCCTCCTTTAGTTCCTCGATTGCTGCTCGATGTGGATCGAGCTGAGCGATCTCCTCAAAAACTGAGCCGTAGCTCCGGCCTTGGGTTCCCGTACGCCCGATGGCCGCTTCCACAAGTTCGCCGATCATCTCGATCGCTTCTTCGGTGGTCTGCCCCGTTTTGTACCACTCCAGCATCGTAAATTCCGGGTTATGAAGCGTTCCATTTTCCTCACCACGAAAAACCGGGCCGATCTGATAGATCGCTTTCGCACCGGCCGCAACAATTCGTTTCATCGCAAATTCAGGAGAGGTCTGCAGGAACAGAGTTGACGCTGCTTCTGCAGGAAGCAAGCCGCTGTTGTTAACCCGTATTGGTTCAAGATAACGATCTACCACGATGTCACGGGAGATGGCGGGAGTCTCCACGTGGAAGTAGCCGCGCGACTCAAAGAAATCCCGGATACGCCGGATGATCAACGCACGCTTTTGAAGGACATCAATCGTCGCCGCAGGTTGAAAGTCGTTAGTCATCGAATCGCGTAAAAAGTGTGAGCTGAATCGTTGCCTGCATGAATTGTCTGGTGCCGTGCGAATTTTGTATACGCGCGGCCAACCGAATGAGATTCAGCTTCGTCAGAACCTGTTGTTTCCCGAGTAATCAGCTTGCTGAACATTTTTTTCCGCTTTGGCATCGCGGGTGCTTATAGCCATCCGGACGGAAAGCCGTTGCCGTTTGGTGCGGTTTCCGCAATGCAAATCTAGCGGAGAATAACCATGTTGAAGTTTATTGGAACCTTTTTTGTTTGTCTCTGGGTTGCTGACTTTATCACCGGTTTTGCTCACTGGCTTGAGGACACATACTGCCTCGAAGACTATCCCGTAATCGGTGGATTTATCTGCGAGCCGAACATCGAGCATCATATCGATCCGCATCTGATGGTGCGGACAGGCACTTTCTTTTCGCGGAATATTCTTCAGTGGAGTCTCTGCGCCGGAGCGTTCGGGCTCCTCTGGCTGATCGGACTCGGGAATATCTACACGTTCATGATTCTGCTGCTGGCTTCGTTCGGAAATGAAGTTCATCGCTGGAATCACATGTCAAAGCCCGGCCCAGTCATTTCGTTCCTGAAGGACTTTGGAATCATTCAGGCGCACCGCCAGCATTCCATGCACCATAAACCGCCTCACAAGCGCTATTACTGTGTGCTGACCTCCCAGGTCAACGCGGTTCTGGAACGAGTCAATTTCTGGCGGAAGCTGGAATGGGTCGTGGAAAAAACAACCGGTATCTCACCGAAGCGCGAAGGCCGCAGGGACGACCGGTCCTCAGGTTCCGGGAAAGAACGTGCAAAAAAGAAAGCTCCCGAGTCGACGGTCGTCGTACGAGAGCACCTCGTTACCGGCGAAAGTAAGATCAGCGATTCTGTGCACATTAATTAGTGTTCATCAAGAGTGTTGATCGAACGGCTGGTCCCCTGCTGGCGTATAATGCGGCCTATGAACTTACGGGAGCCGGAAATGTGTGGACGCTTTACATTAACTACCAGTCCAGTTGCGTTTGCAAGTCTGTTTGACGGAATCGAGTTTCCTGAGGTCGTGCCGCGATACAACATCGCGCCGACCCAGGATGTTCTGACTATTCGGGTCGCCGATGATGGTAGGCAAATCGCGCCTTTGATGCGCTGGGGGTTGGTGCCGTTCTGGGCAAAAGACCTGAAGATCGGTGCTCGTATGATCAATGCTCGCGGTGAGACCGTTGCGGAAAAACCTTCATTCAGAAACGCGTTCAAGTCGCGCCGGTGTTTGATTCCGCTGGACGGATTCTACGAATGGAAACGTGATGGCAAAGAGAAATGGCCCCACTACATCACTCGCTCCGATGACCAGCCGTTTTTCGCCGCCGGCCTCTGGGAGAAGTGGAAACCAAAGGAACAGCCCGACGCCGACCCGATCTATTCATGCACGATAATTACGACGGACGCAAACGAAACGATGCAACCACTTCATGATCGCATGCCGGTCATACTCGATCAGGCAGATTTCGAAATGTGGACTGATCCCGAGTTCCACGAGCGGTCAACACTCGAAAAACTGCTCGCCCCCTGTCCCGCTGAAGACTTGAAAACTGTAGCGGTGAGCAAAACCGTAAATAAAGCCACCAATGAGGTGCCCGGGTGTATTGTTCCACTCGCCGATGGCTAGAGCGCCTCGCCGATGGCTAGAGCGCCTCGCCGATGGCCAGGGCGTCGACCTAACTGCAGAACATCCCGCTCACCCGTTGGCACGGCCGTCATCGCTGCCCGGTTCTGAGTTGATCCCCGCCGCAACGGTCTTACAGTATTCAAGCAGTTCGTAATCATCGCTGTACCAGCGACGAAGATTTGCCGCAGCCGTTTCACTCAGGGCCTGCTTGAGATGTGCAGGTGTCTTGTGCGCTGCGTTACCATCACCGGGAAGTGTTAACGAATCACTGACGCCGAGTCTTGGAATAAGCAGCCTGAAATCTGTCGCCAGCGATTCCTGAAAGCCTACGAAGAAAACGTCTTCCAATCGCATTTCGAGTTGCTCTACGCTTCCCAGCCAGGCCGAGTATCGGAACCGGACGTGGTTGATGCCGTTCATTGCGGCCTCGGCAGCCGTGCGCTCATCGCTTGCTTCTGATCCGAGGGCCTCGGCAAGTTCGAGCGGCGTTTGAAAACGGGAAAAAGCCTGTTCTTCCATTTTGTTCCATGGCACATGGTAGCGCGGTCTCCCTTTACGGAATCGGCTCCAGAATCCGCTGACAAAACGGCTGACCGGATCACGCAGAAAAAACACCACCCCCTCTCCTCGCGGAATATCGCTCAGCGTCGTCGGATGGCTGTGCATCACAAGCTGAAACTGTCCGGTTGCCTCATCATCCTTCAAAGCATGACGGATCGCTGTGCCACCCGTTTTCCCGATATGCAGAAAGTGCAACGGAGGTTTGCCAGTGGCATCGGATTTTTGAAACAGGCGTTTGAACATTGATAGGCTGCGTTGGCGGACGACGCCCCGCCATTCATGGGTGCCAACAGCGTGGATATGTTGGTGGATATGTTAAAGGTGTGGCTATACTGTCAATTGTAAGCAAAAAACGAATCTACTTCGCGGGTATCGAGGCCGGGCAACTTCTATGTGGAAAGGGCTGAAAAAGAGAGTCAACCGGTTCTACCGGGCTGTTAGCTGGCGGCAGAGAGTACTGCCGGGACTGATAATAATCGGCGCTCAGAAATCAGGGACGACCAGCCTGCATAGCTATCTCTGTCAGCATCCTCAGCTTGTGCCTGCCTATCGCAAAGAGGTTCATTTTTTTGACGGTGGCCTCGATCCTGCGATAGATACATGGGCCAAAGGAATTCAATGGTACCATTCGCATTTCCCCAGACAGCAGGAGTTGTCGAATCGACAGATCGCCTTTGAGGCATCACCGCTTTATCTGTTCAATCCGCTGGTTGCAGAACGGATGAGCAGCACGTTACCAGAAGTAAAGCTGGTTGCCATATTGCGAAACCCTGTCGAGCGAGCACTTTCACAGTTCTTTTATGAGACGAGGATCGGGCACGAATCGCTGCAAGTTATGGACGCGTTCAGTGCCGAAGAAAAGCGGCTGGAGCCGGCTTGGCGCGACAGGAATTACAAGACGAGTGAATTCATCCACAATTCGTACCTGGCTCGCGGTATCTATTATCAACAGATTTCGCGGTTTCTAGATGTATTTCCTCGTGAGCAGTTGCTGATCCTCGACAGCGGTACGTTCTTCAAGGCTCCGGAGGCAGGCTTGAAGCAGGTGTTCAGATTCGCCGGCGTTGACAGCGGTTTTCCGGTTCAGGATCTGAAGGCAGTCAACGTGGGCGGTAACCGGACTGAAGTGGAGCAAAGCGTCTACGAGTTTCTGAAGAACTTCTATCAGCCGCACAACGAAAGACTATTCGACGTTCTCGGCACGAGATTCGACTGGTAACGCGGTTGCGTTGCAGACCCGCTCAAGAATCATTTTCTTTCCGCGCAGTCGTGGCACAAAAGTAGTCTTGAGGCAAAAGTAGTCGTGGCACAAAAAAAGCCGCTTCGTTTCGAAACGGCTCTCATGCAAAACAAATCTGTTGCGTCCGGTCAGGAATTCTCTTGAAGACGCTTGGCATTGCCATTGGATGGAGTGTTTTCGTAGTACCCGCCGTAGTCGCGGTAGTGGTTGTTGTAGTAGTAGCCGTATTCGTTGTAGTGCGGGTTCTCATCCATGCCGTTAACGATGACACCGAGAAGATTCGCGTCGACGCCTTCGAGGTTTTTCTTAGCTCGTTGGGCTGAAATCTTCACGCCTTTCCGGATTCGCATCACCATGTAAACGCCGTCAACATATGAAGCTACGACCGTTGCATCTGCTACTGGAAGTAGCGGCGGCGAATCAAGGATGATCGCGTCAAACTCGCCTTTCAATTTGTCCAGCATGTCGCGGAAGTACTCTGAGGTCACCAGTTCACCCGGATGCTTCGGCCGTTTTCCGGTCGTCAGAATCCAGAGGTCATCCTGCATGGATGGACGCACCGCCGACGAAAGCGGTGCCTCGCCGTTAAGCACATCTGTGATTCCCGGTTCCAGCGGCTCGTCCATATAACGATGAACTCTTGGACGACGGAAATCTGCATCAACCAGCAACGTGCGTTTGCCCGCCTGAGCAATCGATATGGCCAGGTTGCATGCAAAGGTTGACTTGCCATCTCCGGGAGAGGGGCTCGTAATCAGGAATGAATTGTGCCCCAGTGTGTTCATCGTAAAGAACACGCTCGTTCTTGCTGCGCGAAATGCCTCTGCTGCACTTGAGCCGCCCCGATGGGCAGTTACAAGCGTGGGCGCGCCCCGGAATCCGTTCGCGGTGGCATTTGATTTGATTCTTGGAATACGACCGATAACAGGTGCTCCGAGCCAGCCGAAGATTTCGGACGGGGTGCGGAAGGACATGTCGAAACGATCAATCAGCAAGGCGAGTCCGAATCCAAGCAAAGCACCGAGAAAGGCTCCATAGCCAATGCACTTAGCCATCACAGGTTCTATTTTGTATCCGGCTCGAGGCTTGTCGATAACGCGGACTTTGAACATGTCGTAGTCGCTCGACAGAACGTTGATCTCGGACAGTCTGTCGATAATTGCGCGAGCGGCTTCCCGTTTCTCGGCAATCTGCTGGCTGAGAACATTCAGTTCCGCAATGTTGCCCGAGATCTGAGTCGCTTCAGAGCTTGCTGTCGCGATTTCATCATTCAGCGTCGAGATCGAACTGGTCAGCCGTTCCTTTTCACGCTGAAGCGAGGCGAAATAGAGAATGATCCATTCCTGTTCGCGTTGGACTCTAAGCTCTTCAGGGTCAACCAGTTCCTCGGTTTGTTCCTGACCAAGCACCTTTGCTTTTTCAGATTCGACTCTCCGCACTTCTGCCCGCCACAACCCGATATCCTGCTCAATCGACTTTACCGCAGGTGCTCCTGAACCATAGATTCTCGAGAGTCTGCGGTATTCCACCTGCAGTGCAAGAATCCTGTCGTTCAACGCTCGCAATTGAACATTCAATGATTGAATGTCAATGTTGGATTCCTGCTGACGCATTACTCCCGGACTTGCGTCGTTGTAGTGATGCAGCCCCAGATGCTGCTTTGCTTCGATCGCCACGACAGAGACCTGGCTCTGTTCGCCGGATTCGAGGGCAGACTTGAGCATCCGCAAACGTTCCTCGGTTTTACCCAGTTCACGGACGTCGGCGTCGCGGAAGGAAACCAGTTCATTGAAGCGGTCCATAAATGGATTTACGAACTCACCGCTTTCCAGTTGAGCGGTCATGTCCAGCGAAGTCATCAGTTCGATGTACCGCTCTTCCGACACGTCGAGTTCATCGTTGATCTGAGTCTGATATTTTTCGATCAAGTCGACGGTTTCCTGGCCGATCCGCCGGGAATCCTGGTCAAGAATAATCCTGTACGACTCTACGACCTGATTCAATATTCGGGGCAGTTCCTCCGGATTCCCTCCGACGGCTGACAGAACAAGTGTGTCATCGTTCTGAGATTCAGCGCGAGCCGCCATCATTCCTTTGAGAGTTGACACGGGATAATTCGAGCCCGAAAAAGTCTCAAGTGAAGCGAGATCACCGTGCTCGACAGCATGTTCAAGGACGACTTCACTGACCAGCAGATTCTGGTGCTTCGGCAGCGAGCTTGTTTTGATGATGGAGTCGCCCTGTACGATTCGTGGCGGCGACTGCGACCAGATCATCAGACGCAACGATGAAGAGTACTTCTCCGGTTGTTTGGTGTAGTTCAGATAGCCGAGACCTGCGCCGATGATGGCGATCAGCAGTATGACAAACTTGCGGCGGAACACCGCCCCGACAATATCGAAATTGCCAGCCGGATTCTCTTCTGTTGGCAGACCTGCGCTCTGAATTGGAGCACCGCCGCCGACGGAATTTTCACCGCCGAAACGGTTGTCGAGAGGGACGAGTGTCATAGTAGCTTTTCTAGAGGGGCGTCCGGTCAAAAGCACCGCAGTTGAAAAGTCGTGACAAAGACATTGCCGGAGCCAGTGTGGACTTCGCTGTTGCAGTCAACTGCTTTACATGAGACGAGGTAATTCGATTTTAGTTGGTTAATTTCTGACTGTAAATTCGCGCTGCTCTGTTGTCTGTCAACCGAATACCCTACACGCGACAATTAAACGGGTTGGATAAGATTGAACGGGTGTCCGGTTTACGCCAGTTGACGCTTGATGGAAGTCCAGGCCCCGCAAGCGATTGATAGCGGTAGCCTGTCTTTGATTCACCGGTTGGCCGCCTGATTGAAGCGGATTACTCTCCTGCCGGCAGCGGAATGCAATTCGTCAAAAGACGCAGAATTATTCTCTGGCAGAGCTGCTCAGCGGATTAATTCGGTTGCATCAGAACTTCGGCTCTCTTTCGGTGGGCCGCTGCAATTTCAGGCTGTCCCAGTTCGGTGTAGATTTTGGCCAGCTTTTGATGGATTCCGGGAATGCTCAGCCCGCCTGAAACCGCAGATTCCAGTTCAACCTTCGCCTTCTGGAAATCGCCAAGTTCGAAATAGATGGTGCCGAGGGTGTCCCGGAATCGTGGGTCGCCATTGCGGCTGACGACATCCTCCGCAATCTCCAGCGCACGATCCAGATCCTTGTCTTCTCCTGTCGCCAGCATCCAGGCAAGGTTGTTTCCGATGAACAGAAAATTCGGCTGAAGTGTGTACGCCTGTTCGATGTGCCACTGAGCCTGCGATTTGTCTCCTTCAAGCCACAGGATGTTGCTAAGCGTGAAGTGCGCCATCGGCGCATTGTCTCCGGAAGCGATCGATTCGTTGAGAACCACCTTCACATCATCGATTTCCTCAGGAGCAATTTCAGATTGAGCTCTGCCAAGTCGTTCGTAAATGCCCGGATTGTTTATGTTCAATGAGAGGGCAGATTTAAGGTAATCAAGTCGCTCACTGAAACTGGCTTCACCGGATGTCCGGTCGTATTTGGCGAGCAGAAAATCCGCCAGGGCATTTCGTATGAACTCCGAATCGTTGATCCGTATGCCCTCACGTATCAGGATTTCAGCCGCATCATGTTCTTCGAGGCTTGTTAGAAACAAGGCAAGAGTGACACGTGACTGAACGTCGAACGGATCATCATTGAGGCGCGCTTCGAGTTCTCGCCGACCTGTCTCAAGAGCCCGCTGCCTGGCTCCGGGCTGCCCGGCTCTGAGTGCCACGTTGGCCGCAAGAATGTAAAGCTGTGGATTGGCTTCGGCTGCATTGTTGATGTAGCCGAGGGCTTTGCCGGGATCCTCCAGCGCAAGGTGATAATTTGCCCAAGCCAGTTGCAGCTGCGGAGTTGTCGGCCCACCGCAATGATCCAGATGAAATTTAAGCTTCTTCAGACGGTCAGGGTCGTTGTTCTGTAGCAGCGTGTCGGCCAGGTTTACGGCCTTGATCGCGTGCGCACGTTCCAGGCCGGGCGTATCATCGGGAGCAAGCCGGTTCAGAATTCCGATTGCCCGCTGATCGCCGGTGCGCAACAGGGACATGGCCCACGCGAACAGGTCATTGTCGCCGGGGTTGTCAGTCGCGTTAACGATCCGCGCGAAATAGGTTGCCGACTTCTCGAACTCTTCGTCCGCAATAGCCTGTTGAGCAAGTCCCCGGTATTTGTTGTTGATCGATTCCGCCTGAATAGGTGCTCTGAGTGCCGGAATTCCGATCAGTATCAGGGCAACGACCGAGGGAACTCCCAGCAGGAAGTCGCGACGGCGCTCGGGTGGAAACACCGTCATAGCTCGAACCGGCAGAGCAAACAGCGCGAGCAGCAGAACGAGCGGAAGGGCAATTATTTTTCCGATTCCAAGCAGAACCTTCATCAGGGTACTGCGCTGCTTCCCTTCGTCACGTCCATCAGAGGAACCGCCCAGCATTCTCATGGGGAGACGGAACAGAACTTCCAGCAGATCACCGAGATTGCTGAAGAGTTGAACGAACTGGTTCAGTAAAAAACGCATGAGCTATGAGTCAGGGTTGTGTCGGATCGTTATCTCCCGAAACCACAGGCTGATCGGCCGGTACATAACGGGATGTTTTTGCCAGGAGCACGCGGGCTTCGAGAAACAGTGCTTCCAGTGCTTCCAGCTCCCCGTCACGGAACTCCCGTTCCGGCACGCAAAGCATCTGGAATGTGGATGCCGGCAGGGCGATTCCTGAGAGTGAACTTTGATTCGATTCTGACATTCCCGCTGCCAGCGCGAGATTGGCCGTCATCTGCCGGATCACCGCGTCAGCACTGAAAAAGCCTGACGAGAATTGAGGAATGATCTCCTGAGCATTCCGGTCAACCGAACAGAAGAACACAACGCCGGTTTCACCAGTCGGCTTGGTCAGGTCAATTCGTGTGAAGCCAGGGCCGTCACGGTCTTCTTCATAATGCAACACCGAACTGGTGGTCCAGCCAAGTCCACTGTAGCAAACCGAAAGATCGTGCCAGTTGTTCCACGGGCAGTCGATCGAAACTTTCGCTGTAAGGTCACCCGACCGGTATGTCCAGATAAACGAGTCTTCCGCTTGCAGATTATGTTCTCCGCGGTTTTCGTGAACGTAGTTGACGCGTTGCCAGGCTCCGATAATCCCGGGCATATCAGCTTCTTCAGGGAATGCCAGCCGCTCCGCCTCGAATATTGTTGTTCCCCGCATCTGCATCTGTCGCGCCATCAGCATTCTTGAACCGACAAGAAACACCATAATGAATGCGGCGGAAACACAGATTGCTGCCGCAAATGGTTTTGCGGTTTCCTGAAACCAGCCGGCCGTCTGCGGGTCGTCATCCGCTGATTCGTGTTCGGCAGAAAACGGAATCATGCTGCGGACAAGATGGTCCACGCTGATCGCCATCAGCAGAATGAACCAGAAAATCAGAATGCCAAGGGCCTCGTGACCACGACCGGAAGCGACGATGTCAGACCAGTTGTCTGTTACGAAAACGACTGTGGCGACTCGAACCGCATTTCCAAGAACCACCCAGCCCACCGTCTGGACAAGATTGAACAGATATCTCGGCCATGAATAGCGGTTAATCGCGCAATAGATTGCAATTGCTGCCAGAGAAGAAAACAGCGAACGGACGCCACTGCAGGCCTCCTCTGTTAGAAATTGCTGTTTTTCCGTGATCAGGATGACTCCCTCCCGGAAGTGAACCTGGCCGATGCCGTCCAATAGCCAACTCGCGAGTTTGCTCGCAAGGACCTGTAGCCCGAAGACGAGTTTCTCGTCGATTCTCGCTGGAAGCGGAATAATAAACAGCAGCACAAATAGCAATGGAGCTGCGCGAACCAGGCCTGTTCTTCCGTGACAGCTGTATATCGTGGTAATAACCAGCAGCATCATCGAAACGGCTCCAACGAAGCTGGAGTTCAGCAACGTTGCAAAGGCGACGAGCAACAGGTTGAAGCCCAGCAGTGAAAGTGAAACCGTGGGATTTCCTTGTTCGGTACCGCTGGCGATCGATTCGTGACGGACGTAGAGCAGGTATCCGACAACCAACGCGGCCAATGGAAAAAACTGGTAATGCCCGGACTGCCACATTCGCATGGCGTATTCGATACCAATTGGAACATGAGCGGCAACCGCTGCAATGAACAACAACCAATTGGTCTTCAGAAAGTGCATGGGAAACGAGGCAGGCAGAGGCTGGCGGAAAAGGTTATAGCCAGCACTGATTATAGATAATCGGGGCGTCAAAATCTAAGCACGCCAATATGCCCCGAAGTATGGCCCGCCCGCTGTTTATAAAAGATGCCGGTTGCGCAGATGGTGACGGTTTTCCGCCCCGAAGCACCGTCAGTCAGTCGGCGGCGTCAGAACCGGTTACGTCAGAATAAGTGGATGACGTAACTCTCTGGCAGGCAGCGACCATCGTTCCTGCAGGGACTGTTGAACCGGGTCCGACAAACGCCTGCGCAGCAATCCAACTGCTTGCGCCTATTGTGACAGGTGCCGTAACGAGGTCGAAGGACTCCGAACTGAAGTCGTGAGAGCCTGTGCATATAAACGCGCGTTGCGATATGCAAACGTTGTCACTGATTTCCACATGGTTCAAGCTGAGGATCAGCACGTCTTCACCGATCCAGCAGTTGTTTCCGATGCTGAAACGCCACGGGTAGGTGATATTTACCCCTGATCGAATAACCACACGTCTGCCGACCCTGGCTCCGAATGCACGTAACCAGAACCGGCGGAGGGCCGATGGAAGCGGGAAATGGAACTGGAAGAAAACGGCCTTCACCATCATCCACATCAACTCCTTGAACCGCCCTGCCCCGCGGTCAAAAGACGAGTTGTCGAATTTTCCAAGGTCTATTCGAGGTGACATCAGAGTTGTCGCATTTTGAACGGGGTGTTACCGGTTGGTGTCATGCAGACGAATTCGGGACAAGGCCCGTTTCCACTGACCCATCGATAGGTCGCCGCCATGTCAGAGGCAACTTTATTCCAGGTGAATTTCTCCTCGACCAGATTGCGACCGTTGCTTCCCATGGACTGTCTTTCAGGCAGGCTCGTTCCTGCAAACCGGTTTAATGCGGAGAGTATGGACGTGGTTTCCGGCTGGCACTCGATGCACGCAGCGCGCGAGCTTCCTTCCGGCATGTTGCATTGCGGCGTCAGAATAACCGGAAGTTCATACGACCATGCCTCGAGAATCGCCATCGGCATTCCTTCGCTGTGCGATGGCAGAATAAAAGCTGAAGCATTGCGGAAGGCGTTCTCTTTGTCCGAGCCGAATAGCGGTCCCGAAAGCTCAACTGAGCCGGATAGGCCAAACTGCGCGACCATTGAAGAGACGCGGTCCGGATAATCGCCGTCACCCCATCCGGCGATCTGCAGTCGATAGTCCGGGTTGTCGATAGTGAATTGCCTCCATGCCTCCAGCAACAGGTCTATCCCCTTTTTGGGGTGCAGCCGTCCAAGAAAGAGAATGGTCTGACTATTGAGTTGGCGTTCCTTTCGGGCCGGGAGATCAACTCCGTTCGGAACTAATGCGACTGGATTGGTAAGCCCGAGATTCCGGATTGCGGCCAGTTCTGCTTCGTTGAGAGCCCGGATACACACGGCACCTTCGAGATGCCGGCGCTGATAAAGTGCGAGAACGATTTTTTTTCGCAGCTTGTGGTTTCGCAGCGCCCAGGGGTCCAGCATCCCATGCGGAGCGATCACATACGGCCCACCGGTTTTTCGATGCCAGCGCAAACACGCACGCGAAAAATACTTCCACAATCCGATCGAGTAGACAACATCTGGACGACTGTCGCCCAGGTGAGTCTCAAATTCGTTGCTGTATCCGAGCCCGGGAGGGAATCGGGAGGTCTGGATGGAACACGCCTTAATCGGCTGCCAAAGCTGAAGGTCTTCGTCAGTTCTCGAATCGTGCATTCCGACGACTTCAATCTCGAACTGACGGGACGATTGCTGTACCGCCTGCTGCATCCTGCGCTCAGCGTCGAACAGTCCGCCGCCAAGTCTGGAAACAGACTCCGTAAGGCATGTGATTCTAATGGGTGGCTGCGTCATAGAGTCAAAGCATTGACGACAAAACGAGGCGGCTTATCTGCCCGGCTTGCCGGACATTTTCGATAGAATATCTTGTCGCAGCAGAAAGCCCTGCGCCGAACTCCTGCGGCCCGTAGCCATCCACAATCCTGGCCGATGCTGCACCCATTTCGGCTCTTTGTTGATCAGTGGCAGACGAAAGGTTCAGCATGACTGAGCAGATGTCGTTCACATTGATTGCACTGCAAGTCCATCCATTGCGGTCCGGAACTACCAGGCTGTCGGCGCAGCCTGTCGATGTTGAAACTCCCAGAGGAAGTCCGGCAGCCGCCGCTTCGTTAACGACAAGTCCCCATTGTTCTACCGTGCTGACGTGCATAAATGCACTGGCAAGACCGTAGTAGGCTGGCAAACGCTTGTACTGAATAAATCCGGGGAACGTAATCGAGTCTCCAGCACCACTGCCGGTAGCGAGAGACTTCAATTGGTTTCTGAGCGGTCCGTCGCCAGCAATGACGAGTTCCCACGGTTGGCGTTCGCCCAACGTATTTTGATCGAGCTCCGCAAAGCGTTCTCGATACATCGCATAGGCTTCGATCAGCCTCGCGAAATTCTTCTTTTCAACAAAACGACCGGACGCGAAGAAATATTTTTCCGGAAGCCCGAGTTGGTTTCGTAGAGTTTCTGCAGATTCGCGAGCAGCCCGGGCTCCAGTTGAAAAGAAGCTGTTGTCAACTGCGTCGTATCCTTTGGAGATCGCCTTCTCATTCATCCCCAGTGAAATGAGATATTCCGCATGGGATTTTGCGCCAACCAGTCCTGCTGAAACGTGATCGAGGATGCAACGTTTGACGAATTCTTTGGCGAACGAACGGGGTGCGTCCGCGTACCGGCTTTCGGACATGACAACGGCAGGAACTCTGTTCCTGTAACACCATTTGATCGTCGCAATGGCTCCCGGAAGTGACCAGCCATGAACTGCAACGGCATCGGGTGCCAATCGTTGAAGAGTCGCGCACAGGGCTGTGCTGAGTTCCCGTTTTGAGACACTTGCAGGTTCTCTGTTCTCGAACAACGTCTTGCGTTTGATATCCAGCTCACCTTTCAGTTCGCTCCATGCATAGGTCTCGCAGCGACCGAACAACTCAACCGGCTGCACATCCAGAAACTCAGATGCACCACGGCAGCGGGCAACATGGTAGGGGCCGAAGTGTTCAAAGATGACAACAACTCGATGTCGTTTCTCGATTTCGAGTTCAGTCTCCGGATCACGGTTCATTCCGTGGTCCGCTTCCGGTTCATGTTCGAACTTGACTTAAATAGATCTACCACCTTGATCGCCAGCAAGCCGAAGAAAAATGGATAAGCGACCAGGAATGTAATGTCGCGACCGAGGTTAAAGGTAAGCACCAGGCCGAGGATATAAAGTGGCACACCTGCGGCCGATCGCACGTGCAAATCGATTCGCGCGAGCAGAACGATCCAGATCGCCATCAGTAACGCGGCCGAAGGTGGGCCGAAAACGGTTCCGAAATTGTCGACACCCTGGCCGATCATTCCCGTAGAGATGGTGGCGCCGACGCCGGCCTGCCCTTCGCCGGCACCTTCAAATGACTGTCCCCTGGCGATCGCATAGTCGATTCCGATTAGCGGCTTGTCCGGCCAGATCGCCCGCGGCACCGGATTAGCCAGCTCTGCAAAATATCTCCGGCCCATATTCGGTGTGTATTTTTTCTCTTCCATGAGAAGGTTGAGCCAGCACAGCTCTTCGTACATGTTCCAACCCCCGTGAGTCGCTTCTGCTTCGAGGATGTCGGAT
>JBCCFB010000018.1:0-44717 GCA_039029995.1 Planctomycetota bacterium | reverse complement strand
TGATCATTGTTTCGGCTTGGCCAAGATTCTATACACTTGCATGAATCATGAAGTAACAACTTTGACCATGCAACTGTTCAAGAGAGGACAATCATGCTCACCTTGCTTGGCCCTGTCCATGCCGCGTCAACACGGTCTTGCCGGGCTGGTGTGTCACCGAGCGCCAACTCACCAAGTGGTGGTCCCCCGAGGGCGAGGAGGGCACGATGAACGACCAGGCGCTCAAGAAGCGGATCTACCCCGACGAGTTCGCCCAGATGGTGCTGTTCCTCGCGAGCGACGACAGCGGCGCCTGCACCGCCCAGAGCTTCATGGTCGACGGCGGCCGGTTCTGACGCACACCACTCCAGGGCCGACGATCCCGATCCGCCCGGTTCTGCTGGAGCCAGAGCGACATCCGACGTCACCTTCGCGCCAGCAAACCCCAGCGCTGAGTTCTGCTGGAGCCAGAGTGACATCCGACGTCACCTTCGCGCCAGCAAACCCTCACTTCGCTGGTGACGGGGTCGAGCTGTAGCGCTCAGCGGTCCTCCAGCAACCGCACGGGGTGCTGACGATGACGAGACACGAGCAGCACGATGCGTGATTGAACGCCGACGTCACCCGCTGCGCGAACGATCGGCCAGGAACCGAGCCGCCCGCAGCGAGAGGTCGGTGAGCATCTCGTCCGAGACGGCGAGCATCGCATCGTCCTCGCCGAACGGGTCGAGCCGGACGATCGTCCCATCGTCGCCGACCACCACGACGAAGATCAGGATGCCGACGCGGTACCACGTCGCCCCGAGCTCTGGCGCCCCACCGGCGACCACCTCGTACTCACCCGGATCGATGGTCGGGAGGAACTCGGCCCAGCACGCGGCTGACTCTCCGATCAGCATCGCCATCGAATCGGCCCGATCTCGTTCGCCGACGTCGATGACGGTGAGCCGCATCGAATCGAACCCCGACCACTCGGGACCATCCGGCGTCGAGATCAGATCAGCGACCATCGGCGAACCGTCGAACTCCGTTCGATCGTCAACTGCAGGACACTCGACGTCGCCGCCCTCGCCGTCGAGCGAGTAGGACCGCTCGCTGCGCTCTCTCAGCGTCCAGCCGTCGGCTTCGAGGCCGAGCGGGTCGTCCGGGACGGCCAGCGATGCGTCCTCGGGCAGCAACGGGAGCAAGATTGTGGTCGACGGCGCATCCGTACCCGGCGTGGCGGAGTCGAGCGGTGCGCCCCCGAGGTACGCCGCCGAGCGCTGAGCCAGGTCGACGATGACTTCGTCCGCGAACGGGCCGTTCTCGATCTCGAGGACGATCGTGCGAGCACCTTCACCGACGATCGTGGCGATCGCGAACTCGGGCCCAACCCGGAACCACGACGCCCGAACCGACGACATCGCACCGACCTCCGGCCCGCCGACGATGTCCGCCGCGACGCAGTCGCCGAAGGCGAGGAACGCGTCGGCGACTGCGTTGCCGACGTCGAGCGAGCCGACGTCGATGATGTTGACGTCGACGTCGACGCCGGTGCTGTCGGGTGGCTCCAGCGTGTCCCGGACCGACGCAGCGCCGTTGAGCTCGACGAGCGCGTCGGTCCCCGGGCACGCCACATCGGCTGGGAAGTCGAACGGCAACTGGTCGCGCTGGATCAGGCGCCAAGCGTCCGCCTCGAGTCCGAGCGGGTCGGTCGGCACCGGCCCGAGGGCGGCAGGGACCTCGTCGGCGCCGACCGCCTCGGTCGTGACCGTCGTTCCGCTCGCCGGTGTCGTCGCGGCGGCGACGGACGTGGTCATCGCGGGGGACGCGGGTTCGACGTCGTCCTGCGCGTTGCGGCCGGCGACGGCGACGAGTCCGACGATCGCCAACACGCCCGCTGCGGCTGCGCCGCCGATCGCCCACCATCGACGTGGAACACCATGCGGTGAACCCGGGACGGCACCGGATCCGCTGTGGATCGGCTCTCCGGTCGACCGCTCCAACGTCCGGCCGAATGCGGCAAGTTGCTGTTCGAGGTTGGAGTCATCGGACATCGAGGTTCACCTCCAGGGCGGTGCGGAGCTTGGTCATCGCCCGGGCGATGTGGGTCCGCACGGTGGACACGTCGACGTCGAGGAGTTCGGCCGCTTCGCGAAGGGTCCAGCCGAGCGCATGGACCGTCACGACCGAGACGCGCTGCGGTTCGCTGAGCGACTCCAGCGCCGGCGCCAGACCGGGCTCGAAGGCCGGAAGTCCGGGCTCGGCCTGCGCCGGGAGGTACCCCGACGGGCGGAAGTGGCGGCGGGCCTCGGTCTGCCCGACCCGATACAGGTACCCAGCCGGGTTCTCCATCGACCCGACGCGATCCCAGTGCTCGAACCCGTACGCCATCGCCTCGGCCGCGGCGTCGGCTCCGACCTCGGGGCCGTAGGCCGCAACCAGGGCTGCCCGCAGACGGGTGCTCGTGTCGCTGCTGAACTCCTCGAACGTCACACCCATGAAAGCTCCGCCGTAGCGAGAAGTGTGACACCGAACCTTTCATTTGGGGTCAGACCCCAAATGAAAGGTCAGTGGGACAGTCGCGGGAGGCCCATCGGGTTCGGGAACGGGATGTCGCCGGCATCGAGCACGGCGGCTGCTGGCGGCGTGAGCGCGTCGAGCAGTGACCGACGCTCGTCCGGGTTGAGAGCCGCCGTCACCGGCGCGGCGGCCAGCTCGTCGGTCGTCCGCTCGACTCCGGCGCGCAGCTCGCTCCCCGCCTCGGTGAGCCGGCCGTCGACGAGCAGGCCTCGAGCCTCGAGACGTGTGACGGCATCGGCGACATCGTCGACGGACCAGCCCCGGTGCTGGATGAACACCTCGGCCGGCTGCTCCAACTCGGCTGCGAGCATGAGATGCACCTGGCAGCCGCTCAGGCCTGCCAGCGCCAGTGCCGCGACGTGACCGTCGCCTCGGTGCTCGCGGAGCGTCGTACAGTTCTGCCACAGCCGTTCGACCGGATCGGACCGCGGCGCCATCGCCGCATTGGCCGCGAACAGGGGCCGCCCGAGCGGCGTGGCTGCCGACACGATCGCCTCCAGCGGTTCGTTCACCTCGACGGCCACGTGGTCGAGCCCCGGAGCGGCCCGCCTGAGCGCCGACGCCACAGCAGACGCTCGCGCGTCGACGAGATCTGCCGGATCGGCGAACGACCAGGCGTCGGGGATGGCGCGCTCGACCATGGTCGGGGCGAAGTTGGCGAAGGTCGCATCCACCACACCGGCAGCCACTCGTCCCATCGGCGCGGCACGGAATCCGAAGTACCCCATCCAGAAACCCTTGAGGCCCGCGTCGCGAGCCGCCTCGTGGACCTCGGGTGCGAAGTACGTGACGGCGTGCAGCGTCTCGATCCGCACCCACAGATCGCGGGCGAAGCCGACATCGCCGACGTCTCCGGCCGCCCGACCGTCCGTCATCGAGTCACCGCACACGACATGGCCGTTTCGTATCACCTCGACGCCGCAGGCGCACGGGTCGGAAGCCCCTGACGCCGACGGAACCGACGCGGTACGTTGACAGGGTGTCGGACGTGTTCCATCTCGACCTCGTACGCGACGACCTGCAAGGCGCCACGGTCGCGATCCTGCCGGGCGATCCGGGCCCCGGAAACAGATTTAGCTGGACTCGTTGCCATGAATTGTCCGGGCAGAATTTGCGGGGACGCGAAAGGTGATTCGCACGAATAAGTGGTCTCGCACGAATGAAATGACTTCGGGTCAAAACGTACACGCGCAATCAATAACCCGCGCTATCTGAAAAACAGGGGCGGATGTTGTGACCGTGATCCCGCTTGAGTATTCCGGATTTGCCGGTTGTGCAGTTTCGAGACCCGCCGGCCTGATACCCCGTTTCAGGGATTCTGATAGGATACCCCTCCGGACAAACGACCCCGATGCATACCCGAGCCGCCGTCGCGAAAGACAAAACGCGAGATGAAAAAAGACAAACATAGAAACCGGATCATTGCAGGCGACTGTATCGAACTGATGCGGGAGTTGCCCGACGCCAGCGTTGATCTCGTTTTTGCTGACCCGCCATTTAACATCGGCTACAAATACGATGTGTATGACGACAGGAAGTCAGCCGACGAATACCTTGAATGGTCGGAACAGTGGATTTCACAGGTCCACCGCGTTCTCAAGGACACAGGAACTTTCTGGCTGGCCATCGGGGATGACTTTGCAGCTGAATTGAAAGTTCTTGCACAGCGGGATATCGGGTTTCATGTCCGGAACTGGGTGATCTGGTATTACACTTTTGGCGTTAACTGCAAAAAGAAATTTACCAGATCTCACACTCACCTTTTCTACTTCGTGAAGGACAAGACGTCATTCACGTTTAACGATTCGGAAATACGGGTGCCGTCGGCACGTCAACTCGTGTACGGCGACAAGCGTGCTAATCCCAAAGGCAGACTTCCTGACGATACATGGGTGCTTCGACCACAGGACGCTCCGGCGAGTTTCGGGCCGGAAGATGACGTCTGGTATTTTCCACGGGTCGCCGGAACGTTTAAGCAGCGGGCCGGATTTCACACCTGCCAGATGCCCGAGCAGTTGTTGGGACGAATTGTTAAGGCCTGTTCCAACGAAGGTGAACTGGTACTCGATCCATTCGGTGGTAGCGGCAGTACTCTGGTTGTCGCCAATAAACTCAATCGAGACTATCTGGGATTCGAGTTGTCCGAGGACTATGCGGCCGGGATCGCAGATCGACTTGAAGAGACCGCGCCCGGACAACCGCTTGATGGCGACCCCGATCCTCTCACCAGCGCCCCCTCAACGCGGAACGGCCGTCGCCTGAAAGCCGACAAGGCTGGAACGGGGAAGAAGGCCAAAAAGAAGTCCGGGTCAAAGTCGCGGAAAAAAGCCGTGGCTTCGCCCAAACGCAAGCGAAAATCCGCATCGGAAAATGAACTTCAGGGTGTGAATGTGGATAAGGGTGCCCGGGGAGATGAAAAACTGCTTTTTTGACCGCAACAATCTTCCGCTGCTTTGACGATTTACTCCGGATTGGTGATAACATAGGGGCCGGAACATCGAGAGAAGGGCGCAGAAATGCGCTGTTGTGTCCTGACGTTATCTCTTTGCATCACTCATTGCGACTCCGAGTCACCTCGGAACCGTCTTCGTGATTCCGACCGAAAGCGCTTTTGTATAAACCCGTTCTGGACGCCTTGCTGTCACATCACAACGTGGCCGCGGTATGTCCGGTCTGAATTTTGATTCTGCTGCCCGGATTATCTATGAGTACCGATCTTTCGACCGTTGCGAAAGAGCTGAAACTACCCGCCGACAAAGTCGAAAAGACTGCTGCCCTGCTGGACGCCGGTAACACGATTCCGTTCATTACGCGATTCAGGCGTGATGAAACCGGCGGATTGAATGAGAAACAGATTGTTTCTATTCAGCAGGCTGTTCAACGCGACCGTTCTCTCAATGAGCGACGTGAGTTTGTTCTCAAGTCAGTCGAGTCACAGGGAAAGCTGACCGACGAGTTGCGCGCAACTATCGCGTCAGCCAGAACCAGTCGCGACCTGGAAGACGCATATCACCCCTACAAGCAACGGAAGCAGCCGCTGGCTGCAACCGCACGGCAACAGGGCCTGGAACCACTGGCAGATGAAATCCTTGAAGGCAAATCTCCTGAGTCTGAGCTGGCCAAGAGAGCTGAGGACTTCGTGCGCGTCGAAAAAGGGCTGAAGTCTGTGGATGATGTGATCGCCGGCGTCGGACACATTCTTGCTGAAAGGTTCAGCGAGAACGGAAAACTGAGAAGTGACTTGCGCGAGATCGTTTTCAAGAGCGGTCAACTGGTTTCAGCGGTCGTCGGCACTGCGGCATCTCCAGATGCTAAGAAGGCTCCTGCTGAAAAGAAGGAAAAGCCTGAAGCTGAGTCCACAGTGACCGAAACTCCAGCAGCGACTGCAAGTGATGCCGAGGCCGCAACGGCAACCCGGCCAGCGGACGTGCAGGATGATGCATCGAATGATGGCGCACAGGATGATGGCGCAGCGGTAAACTCTGAGTCGACAGAAGCAGCGCCAATTGAAACAAATGGCGGTGAACCAGCCGGCGAACCTGTTGCAGATAATCCGGGAGCAGGGACAGAGGCAACGACCGGAACGGCTGAATCAGAACCTTTGACCGAAGCCAAAGCCGAAGAGACAACTTCCGAGGCAGCATCTGAGGAAGGAAAGCCAGGCCCAACGGGTGAGCCAGGTGAAGAAGGTCCTGATGGTGCAGCGGCTCCTCAACCGGATTCGGATACCAGCGACGATTCCACCAATAAAGATGCCCCCGGTACCGAGACTGCATCAAACGAAGTACCAGCGAACGAAACACCAGCGAGTGATAGTGCAGCACCGACCGGCGCTGGACAGGTTGAAGCGGCTGCTACCGCCGGTGACAGCCGCGAGGCTGTTGCGGTCGAGGCGTCGGAAACAAAACCGGATGCTTCGTCTGGTGATGACGTTGCAGCTGTCAGCGACGGTGCAAACGCCGGCGACGATGCAAACGCCGGCGACGATGGAACTGCCGGAGATGGTGCGACTGCAGTTCAGGATGATTCCACTGCGACATCTACTACGGGCGCGACTGCGAGCTCAAAAGACACGGCCATAGCAACTGCAGGAGCCGCGGCAAAATCGGCTGATGCTGCCGCCCCCGCGAAGAAGAAAAAGAAGAAGAAAAAGAAAAAGAAGAAGCCGGCGTTCGATCCGTTCAAAGATTATCACGATTTTCGTTCACCTTTGAACAAGTTGCAGCATCATCGTGTGCTGGCGATCAATCGGGGAGAACGTGCTGGAAAACTCAAAGTCAAGGTTGAAAGTACGTCTGACCCTCTGGTCGCTCTGGCGCATCAGCAACTGGTGCCTGCGGAACATCCGGCATCGGATTTCATGAAAAATTGCGCGACGGATGCTTTGAACCGTTTGATCCTCCCGGGGATCGAGCGCGAGATCCGCAGGGAAATCACCGAGGCGGCTGAAAAACATGCTGTCGATGTATTTGCGAACAACCTGCGGAACCTGTTGTTGCAACCACCGCTTCGCGGGCATGACGTGCTCGCGATCGCTCCGGGATACAAACGTGGTTGCAGTGCTGCTGCGATCGACTCGACAGGTAACCTGATCGAACACACGCAGTTGTTTGTTGTGGGTAACAAGCAGAGACGCGAACAAAGTGCCGAAAAAATAGTCGAGCTTATCGGCAAGTTGAATCGCCCTGTAATTGCAATTGGAAACGGTGCGGCTTGCCGCGAAACCGAGCAGATGGTTTCAGATGTGATCAGCGGTCCATTGAAGGACAGCGATGTCAAATACATCATCCTGAACGAAGCCGGTTCGACGATTTACTCGACCAGCGAAATCGGCCGGGAAGAGCTACCTGATGTTTCAGCCGATGTGCGAACGGCCGTTTCAATCGGTCGGCGCCTGCTGGATCCACTATCCGAACTGGTGAAAATTTCGCCCGCGAATATCGGGGTGGGGATGTATCAGCACGATGTCAAAGCAAAACACCTGAGTGATTCTCTTGATCAAGTCGTGGAGTTCTGCGTCAACCGCGTCGGCGTTGACGTGAATACGGCCAGCCCGAGTCTGCTTCGTTACGTTGCAGGATTGAATCAGTTGACTGCGCGGCGGGTGTATGAATACCGCCAGGAACACGGTCCGTTCAAGAATCGTCAGCAGTTGAGTGAAGTTTCAGGGTTTGGCGAACAGACGTATACGCAAGCTGCTGGTTTCCTGCGAATTCATGGCGGAGATCAGGCATTGGATTCAACCGGAATACATCCGGAAAGCTATGAACTGGCAACCAGGGTCATTGAGAAAGTCGGCGCAAAGGTTGAGCAGTTGTTCCCCGTACGCGTTGCGGAACCGGCTCCAGTTGTTGCTCCAGCTGCTACAACAGATTCAGCCGCAACCGGCGAACCGGTTGCCGCCGGGACTTCTGCCGAAGCTGTTGCGCCGCCAGTAGAAGCCGCGCCGGAGCCTGAAGCCAGTACGCCGGAAACCAGTACGCCGGAAGCGCCCGCCGCTGAGTCCAGTTCGGAAACAATGGAAGCAGTTTCCGATGATTCTGTAGCAAACGAGTCGCCAGCCGCTGCACCAGCCGAAGCCGTTGCAGCTGCCGCAGAGACCACTGTTCCTCCGGCGCCGGTGAAGGAAGACGAAGCAACACGGGCTGCCAGACAGGAGATTATCCGCAAGATCAAAGAACTGGATGTGGCTCAGGTTGCCACAGAGTTCGGAGTCGGGAAGTTTCTCCTGGACGACATTCTCAAATCACTTTGCCGACCTGGGCGCGATCCGCGCGACGGAATCCGCAAGCCGGTTTTCCGGAAAGGAATTTTGAAGGTCGAAGACCTTAAAGTCGAAATGCAGCTGGATGGCCAGATCGTAAACGTTGTGGACTTTGGTGTGTTCGTTGACGTTGGAATGGGCGAGAGCTGCCTTGTCCACGTCAGCCAGTTGTCGCACCGGTTTATCCGGAATCCGCAGCAGTTGTATTCCGTTGGCGATCCACTACGGGTCTGGGTAACGGAGCTCGAACCGGAAAAAAGACGTGTCAAGCTTACCGCAATCAAGCCGGGATCCCCCAAGCCTGCACGCGGACGCGGTCGTCGGCCTGCTGAACAGGCTCCTGCGGAAGAGGGCGGAGAACAGCGAAGCCAGCGTCGCGACAGTCGTTCCCGCAGCGATCGCAACCAGCGGAGCGAACGGGGACAGGGCCGCGGCGATGATCGAAGAAACAAAGATCGCAAGAGCGGCAAGTTTTCCGGTGGAGGCTATGGTGGTGGCGGGAAACGGCGCGGTCGGGACAGGCGCGACGCGCCGCCCGGACCCGGCACCCGGACTGTTCACGTGACCAAAGCCAAAAAAGATGTCTCGCCCATCACCAAAGAGATGCTGGACGGGTCGGAGCCGATGCGATCATTCGCCGATCTACTTCAATTTGTCGAGAAAAAGCCGGAAGATGAGAAAGACGGCAACAAGAAGAAAAAATAGGCGTCTGGATTCGAGCAGAGTTGGCCGCTAAAGTTCCGCCTGGACCGGCAAGTGAATTGCGATGGGGCAACATCAGCCGGACAAACAGAGCCCGGGCAATCCGATTGTGCATTGAACGAACGGAAAGATCGCCCGATCATTGAATCCGCGATTCGATTCGCGATAGAAAACTATGGACTTTGAAAATCAACTTGAGCAGGCGATCAGTCGTGGCCGCCAGAAGAATGCGCGCCGCGTCGATTCGGAAAAACAGAAAGCGCTTTCTCAGGAAGACATTAAGAACCGGCATACGAGCTTTCGTCTGGATCTGTCCGATTACATCGAGCACGGTTTGAAGAAACTTGCGGGGCATTTTCCAGGTTTTGAATACGAGACGATCTACGGAAGCAAGGGCTGGGGCGGCGCGGTCTATCGCGACGATCTGACGACCAGTGGCGGCAAAGCCGGCTCATACTTCAGTAGAGTCGAAATTACCGTAAAGCCTTTGAACGAATTCAATGTCGTAAACATTTCCGGCAAGGGCACGATCAAGAACAAAGAGATGTTCGGCTGGAATCATTTCAAAGAGATTGCCGAGGCGGGCGAAGAGGATTTCCGCGAGAAGATCGACGCGTGGATTCTTCAATATGCTGAACAGTTCGCTGCGGCTTGAACCTGAACTCCTCGACTGACCCCGACTGATAATGCATAAATCCGCGGGCTGTATTCTAAGAGCTGCTGTAGCTCTGGTTGTTCTTGTTGTTGCCCTGGTGGTTATCCAGAAAATGATCACCCCGGCGGACGATCCGGATATCACTGGTCCGGAAGTGACAAGGAATCAACCTCGTCAGAATTCGTCTCCGGGCGATTCTGATTCTGACCCGGCTCTTCTGGTACCGGAGTCTTCACCCACCTACGGAGTTACTCAGCAGGACATTGACAGTGCTGAGCATCCGTTGTTACCGGTTATGGAAATCGCTCGGGCGATTGAAAACCACATTGATGAGAACGTCCAAGACTATTCAGCGACGATCACCAGCCAGGTACGAACGGATGACGGAACGACCCATCCGGAAAAGGTCTGCATCTGCAAAGTCAGGCATGAGACTGAAGATAACGGTCTGAGCGTCTACACAAAGTTTCTTAACCCGGGATCAGTGGCCGGGCAGGAAGCGATCTGGGTCGGTGGCCGGAACGACGACAAATTGATCGGGCATGGAACGGGTCTGCTGAACGTGAAGAGGATGTATCTCGATCCCGAAGGCACTTTGCCGATGATGGGCAACCGGCATCCGATCTTCAAACTCGGCCTGAAAAACATGATCAAAGAGCTGATCGCAACGGGCGAACACGATCTCGAGTACGAAGAGATTGAGGTCTCCATCGAACGTGGAGTCGAAATTGATGGCCAGCCTTGTACGATGCTGCGTGTCGAGCATCCCGTCGAACGCGACCACTTCGAATTTCACATAGCCAATATTTATATCGATGACGCACTAATCATGCCTGTGGCTTTTGAGAGCTATCTATGGCCGGCGAAACTCGGGGGAAAGCCACAATTGCTTGAACGCTACTACTACACCGAAATCGAAACGAATATCGGTCTCGCAGACGATGACTTCGATCCGGGGAACGAAGAATACAACTATCCAGCATGGTAAGCGGGGTGGTCTGGAGGGTTGTGGGGGGCTTTGTAGAGTTGTATCTTGGCTGAGTTCATATTGAACCGGAACAGTATCGCAAGAACGAATACAAACCGGCTGCAGGAACTCATAAGTCCCTGAGCATCGGTATTCGCCAATTGTAGATTATGCCTCGTCCAGTTTCCGCAGCTGGAGTTCGCGCTTCCTTTTCATTCGCGATACCGGTCTGGTTCGACCGCAATCTCAAACATTGAAGGATACAGCTATGAGAAGGGTCTTTTTGTCACGCGAGGCTTTGGCGGCGATTGCCGTGGCTATCGTGTTTGCGATTCCGCAATTCAGTGCGGCTCAAGATGTCATTCGCACCACGATAGCCGGAAACGACTGGTACGGTCCGGGCGTTCATCATTTCTTCCGGGGAGAGTATCCGGAAACAATCCAGAAAATGGATGTTGCGATTTCGTTGAATCAGAACGACCCGCGTCCTTACTACTTCCGTGGCCTGGCCAATATGGCAATGGGAGAAACCCGGGCAGGAAACGGCGATCTGATGATGGCGGCCCGGGTCGAAGCAATGCGCAGCGCGCGTCCGATGCGAGAGGTCAACTCAGCACTTGAGCGGATTCAAGGATGGCATCGTCTTGATCTCGAAGCGATTCGACACACGGCCAGGTTGCAGGTAATGGAATCAATGCCCGCCGGAAGGCCCGGTGGAGCTCCAATGCCTGCTGGAGCTGCTCCTATGCCCGGTGGCGCACCTCCAATGCCAGGTGGCGCATCTCCAATGCCTGCGGGTGCGGCTCCAATGCCTCAAGGCGGTCCTGCTCCTGTTCCCGGCCAGTTCACTCCTGCTCCTTCATTCCCTTCAGGCAACCCGGCACCTGCTCAGATGAGCCGGCCGGATGCTCCAATGGATATTGCACAACCGGCTCAGCAAGGTGGAGCACCGATGACGGAAGCCCAACCTGCCGATGTTCAACCGACTACACCGGCCGGTGGTGACCCGTTCGGTGGCGGAGCTCCGGCAGGTGGCGGCGACACGAACCCGTTCGGCGGCGGTGCACCGGCAGGTGGCGGCGATACCAATCCTTTCGGCGGTGGAGCTCCCGCAGGTGGTGGTGACAGTCCAGCCGCGGGTGGAAATCCTTTCGGCGGTGGCGCTCCGGCAGGTGGCGGTGACGCACCAGCAGCCGGTGGTAACCCGTTCGGTGGCGGAAACAGCGGTGGCGGAGTTGTTGACGATCCGTTCGGCGGCTAGAGCCGACGGCCAGTTGCAAGTCAAGGCACGGCTTGTTCAGGGTGTGATCGTCATGCATCGTGGCGGCAATGTGTTTTGCGACTGACCATTTTTGCGACTGGCCATCGAAGAGCAATAATAAAGCGAAGTCGCGTAGGGCGGCTTCGCTTTTTTTAATGCGCCGATTTTAATGCGCCGACTTTCTTCAAAGTTGTTTCGGCAATACGACTCCCGTCGGGGTATCCGATCATGATCAGGCAACCGGATTTTCTGCAAACGGACAACCATGTTCGCTGGTCGTGGGGGCAAGGCAATCAAGTCTGGGCGATGTTTGCGGCAGCAATGGCCGGTGACGTTAGTCAGGTCAGTTCGATGCTTGAAGCCGACGAATCGCTGGTGCGTTGTTCGGCAAGCTACCGGACGCCGCTTCATTTTGCGGTTCTCTACGACAGAATCGAGGTGGTACGACTGCTGCTGGAAAAGGGGGCGGAAGTTACTTACACGGGCGAACGCGGCTGGCACAACAGTCCTGTCCAGCTCTGTCGTGATCGTGGCTACACAGAGTTGCAAACACTGCTTGAGCAACATCAGTGGGCCAACTGGCAGATCTGCACCGCGGGCGATGAGATTGCGGACGCTTTTCGCAAACGGGATGTAGGGCTGACGGAAAAGCTGATTTCGAAGCACGGAATCGAGGTCGCTGATGCGAGAGGAAACAAGCCGATTCACTGGGCTGTTATGACCCGACAGGTCGAGTTGATTGACAAGCTGCTCGGCGCGGGAACGGATATAAACTCACAGCGTCCGGATGGTGCCAGGCCGCTTGATCTGACTAATGGAGACTACTGGTATCGTGGCTGGCGTGATCTGCATCCGCATGCGCCGAAAGATCACATCGCGATCATGGATCATCTGTTGAACTGTGGCGCGTTCTACGATCTGACAACGGCTTGCAGACGCAATGATCGTAATCGTGTGCTGGAAATTCTCGCGGACGATCCGGATGCTGCCACTCGGGATGCCGACTACAGCACCTGGTATTCCGGATATCCGCTACGCAGCGCCGCCAAAGCGGGGAACATCGAACTCGTTCGCCTGCTTCTTGATCATGGCGCTGATCCGAACCGGGCTGAGCATGGCCTGGCTCCGATCGGCGGTTGTTTGTATGACGCGGCGCAGAACGGCCACTACGAGGTCGTGAAGTTCCTGCTGGAAAGCGGGGCAGACCCTGATCAGGAAGTCGATTCATCAGGCTGCGTATTGTTTGCCGCAAACGACGAACGCACGCGCAGCTTGCTAAAAGGGTACGGAGCCGTTCGCGATCCGTTCGGGTGTTGTTACGTCGGAGACGCTGCGGACTTTGCGATTCAATGCGAACGTGATGCGCATGCGGCCAACGATGCCTCGCTTTTTGGTATGGCTGCCGAACGTGGATACAAAGACGTCGTCGATATCTTTCTGAAATATCAGCCGGACATGTGGAGCCGAAAGCCTGCCGCTATTGGCAAGACGCCGGAGATCACCGATTGGATGCTCGCCAGTGGAATGAACATCAATCAAACCGACTGGCTGGGTGTCCATCTTCTGCATCGCGGATGCAGCGCCCAGGTGCTGGAGCAGTTCGGGCAACTGGGCGTGGACCTCAATCTGATCGACGACGAGCACCTGACGACGCCTCTTGGAGGTGCTGCGCGACGAGGCGATATCGAATTTGTCAAACTACTACTCGCCAACGGGGCAGACCCATTGGTTGCCGGTGCTGCCTGGGCAAGGCCAGTTGAATGGGCGCGAAGACGCAATCATCTTGAAATCGAGAATTTGCTTATTCGATGAAGAAGAGCGAGTGAAGAGCGGATGGGAGGGGCTCCTGTCCTCTGACCCGATGTGGTTTCCTGAAAGTGGCTACGATTCGTGGGTGAAGCAAGGCTATCTAGAAGCAAGGCTATCTAGTCGTGACGGGTCCGCGCCGGATGATTGAGTGCCTGCACTACTACGGCGGGATTGGATAGAGCCTCAACAGAATTGCCGCGGGGTCTCTCCCGCGGCTTTTTTCATGCAATCTTCTTTGCTCGAAAATTGCGGCGACGTCTTTGGTAACCCGCTAAAGGTTCTTGCTGATGGAAATCTTGATACGGTCATCGCGATCACTGTGCGCAACAAGCGAGCATTCAATTTTAGAAAACAAGGCAATTATGCGCAAAATCGGGTGAGTGCAGGTTAATAATCGTCATGCAAGGCGCTCGGGCAACTGGATTTTGATCTAGAATAAAAGTTGTTCAACAATAGCCAGTTCCATGCGTGAACCCGATGAATACCAGATACAAGCAGCTTCTTGTTTGCCTGTTCGTTGCCGCCCTCATGCCGTGCTATGCCGTTGCTGATGACGAGGTCAGCTTTGCTCGGGATATCAGGCCGATTCTTTCGGACACCTGCTTCAAATGTCATGGGCCTGACGAAGAGCATGTCGAAGGCGGACTGCGACTGGATCTGGAGGAAAGTGTCTTTGATGATACTGGCGTCGTAGAACCGGGCGATCTCGAAAGCGAACTCTATCTGCGGATTATCAGCCACGACGAATCCGACATGATGCCACCGCCGGATTCCGGCCGGAGTCTGAACGATGAACAGAAAGATCTGATCAGGCGATGGATCGAGCAAGGAGCTCAGTGGCAGGGACACTGGTCATTTGAAGCACCGCAATTGACAGCCGTGCCGCCTACGGGCGATTCCAGTTGGCCACGCAACGAGATCGACAACTTTATTCTCGACGAGTTGGAAAAGAACGGACTCGATCATTCGCAGGACGCGGATCGAGCTACACTTATCCGGCGAGTCACCCTGGACCTCACCGGGCTGCCACCTTCGATTGAACTGACCCGTGAGTTCATGGAGAGCGATGCTGACGACTGGTACGAGCAACTGGTAGACCGACTGTTGCAAACGGAGCAGTACGGGGAGCACATGGCCAGGTTCTGGCTTGACGTCGCCAGGTATGGGGACACCCATGGCCTGCATCTGGACAACTACCGCGAGATGTGGCTGTATCGTGACTGGGTTATCAACTCGTTCAACGACAACCAGTCATTCAAAGACTTTGCCATCGAACAGCTCGCGGGTGATCTGCTTGAAAACCCGACCGATGAGCAACTGATTGCCACCGGCTTTAATCGCGCTCATGTGACGACGGCAGAAGGCGGCTCGATCAAAGAGGAAGTGATGGTCCGCAACGTTGTTGATCGTGTGTCTACGACGGGCACTGTCTTCATGGGGCTGACCGTCGGATGTGCGCAGTGCCATGACCATAAGTTTGATCCCGTCTCGCAGGACGAGTTTTATCAGCTGTTTGCATTTTTCAACAGCCTCGACGGCGATCCGATGGATGGCAACAAGAAGGATCACGCGCCTGTTCTTCGAGTGATGAACGACGAGCAGAAAGAAGACTTTGCAGCGGCAGAAAATGAACTCAAGGAGGCCCGCGAAGCCTACAACGCGGCGCTAGCGGCGATTGAATATGTTGATCCTTTTGAGTCGGAGGAGCCAACGGATGAAACGGATGCCGAATCAGAGCCGGTCGAATTCGTATGGCTGGACGACGAAATTCCGTCGGGAGCCTCCCAGCGCGAAACGTGGACATTCGTAAAAGAAGATGAAGGACCGGTATTCAGCGGCAGCGTTTCTCACGAAGGAGCAAACGGTCAACTGCAACACTTTTTCCAGGACGCGACGGTGCCATTGCTTGCAGGCGGTGACGATATTCTCTTCACTCACGTTTACCTCGATCCGGAAGATCCTCCGTCACAGATCATGCTTCAGTGGAATGACGGCTCATGGGAACATCGCGCCTACTGGGGCGAAAACAAGATTGACTGGGGCAGTGACGGCTCGGCTTCAAGGTTGCACATGGGCGATCTGCCGGAAACCGGCAAGTGGATTCGACTCGAAGTAAAAGCCTCGGATGTCGGCTTTGCTGAGATGGGCCGAATTCATGGGTGGGCATTCACCAAGAGCGGCGGCCATGTTTACTGGGATAAGACCGGAGTCATTTCAAAGTTCGATCAGACCGAATACTTGAACAGCCTGGCGAAATGGATCGAGCTTCAGCGGCAGAATGCCGGCAACGGACTTCCGGGCAATCTCAAAAATCTGATCAACAAGCCACTTGAAGAGCTTGAAGACGGAGCGTTCAACGAGAATCAGCTCAAGCAGCTTCGCAACTATTTTTTGCAGAACGTGCATCCGGAATCTGTCGCATTACTCAGTGAGCCTTCGACTCGAAGATCGGATGCGGAAAAAGCGGTGAACGACATGCGCAACTCGTTTCCCACAACTCTGGTCTGGCGCGAGCGTGCCGAGCCCAAGCCGGCGTATTTCCTGAATCGTGGTGAGTACGATCAAAAGGGCGACGAGGTCCAACGCGCAACACCGGCTGCGCTTCCGCCCATGCCGGAAGGGGCACCGGTTGATCGCCTCGGACTTGCGATGTGGCTGTTTGATGACAGCCACCCGTTGACCGCGCGTGTGACCGTTAATCGATTCTGGCAACAGGTGTTTGGAACCGGACTGGTCGTTACGGCCGAAGATTTCGGTGCCCAGGGCGAGATGCCTTCGCATCCGGAATTGCTCGACTGGCTCGCTGTGGATTTCATGCGAAACGACTGGGACGTCCGCCGGTTGATGAAGATGCTGGTCATGTCTTCGACCTATCGTCAGTCCTCTGCAGTGACGTCGCAGGTTCTGGAGATTGATCCAGCGAACCGGCTCCTGTCACATGCCCCGCGGTACCGGCTGGACGCAGAAGTTCTACGCGATCAGGCGTTGGCGGTCAGCGGCCTGCTGGTGCAGGAAATCGGTGGCCCCTCGGTTAAGCCTCCGCAGCCTGACGGTCTGTGGTTTGTCGTCGGCTACAGCGGATCAAATACGGTACGATTCAAAAAAGACGAGGGTCACGAAAAAGTACATCGTCGCAGCCTCTATACATTCTGGAAGCGGACCGCGCCACCGCCTCAGATGAACACATTTGATGCTCCTTCCCGCGAGTCCTGCACGGTGAGGCGCGAACGTACCAATACTCCGCTGCAGGCTTTGCTGTTGATGAATGATCCGCAGTACGTCGAAGCAGCACGCTATCTCGCCGCGCATGTGTTGATAGAATCCGGAGGTGAATCGGCGTCCAGTGAAGACAACGTTGAAGCCAGCGACATTGCTTCACTTGGCTACCTCTTCCGGCGCGCGACAGGAGCCGAGCCGACGGAAAGTCAGTTGCAGATCCTGCACGCAAATCTTGTTGCCAATCGATTGGATTTCGAGGCTGATCTTGAGTCTGCCAGCATGTTGATCGCGATTGGCGAGGAATCAGCTGCAGACGATGCCGACGCGGCTGAACTCGCATCGTGGACGATGGTAGCGAGCCTCGTCATGAATATGGACGAGTTCGTAAACAAAAACTGAGTCTGGAATCCGAAATGAATCCTTTTAACGATTACGTCAAGCTTGAAACCCGCCGGCAGTTTTTTGCACGCGGTGCGATGGGGCTTGGAACCGCCGCTCTGGCGAGCCTGATGCCTGCAGGCGCCGGATTTGCGATGCAGGAACAGGATCAGCGCTTCGGCGGGATTCCGGAGTTGCCGCATTTTGCGCCGAAAGCCAAACGGGCGATCTATCTGTTCATGTCCGGTGCTCCATCCCAGCATGACATGTACGACTACAAGCCGTTGATGCTGGAGAAGTTTGACACGGATCTTCCGGAGTCGATCCGGATGGGGCAGCGGCTGACGACAATGACTTCAGGTCAGGATCGTTTTCCAGTCGCGCCGACTCGATTTGAGTTCGAAAAATGCGATAACGGCGGTGACGGCAAGTGGGTCAGCGAGCTACTGCCTTACACTAAGAAAATTCTTCCCGAACTCGCGTTCGTACAGAGCGCATGGACAGAAGCAATCAATCATGATCCGGCCATTACCTATATCTGCACCGGAAACCAGTTGCCCGGTCGTGCGAGTCTCGGTTCCTGGCTGAGTTACGGCCTGGGTAGCGAAAACGAAAACCTGCCTGCGTTTGTCGTACTGAATTCGACCTGGACCGGCCGCAAAGAGGCGCAGGCATTGTTCAACCGACTCTGGGGTAACGGCTTTCTACCTTCAGAACATCAGGGGGTCCTGCTGCGAAACTCCAGCGATCCGGTTTTGTTTCTATCCGATGCTCCGGGGATCTCACCGGGCATGAGACGCAGAATGCTGGACTCGCTCAGCCAGTTGAACCAGCAGACTTTCGACCGTTTCGGTGACCCCGAGACTCAAGCGCGAATTGCGCAGTACGAAATGGCGTTCAAGATGCAGACTTCGGTTCCGGAACTGGTCGACCTGTCAGACGAAACCGAAGAGACTCTTGAAATGTACGGGCCGGATGTCAACAAGCCGGGAACCTTCGCGCGAAACTGCCTTCTCGCGCGAAGGCTGGCCGAAAGCGGAGTCCGGTTTACTCAGATTTTCCATCGAGGCTGGGACCAGCACGGGAACATAAAGGGGGACCTTCCTAATCAGTGCAAAGACATTGATCAGGCGACTCACGCTTTGATCACCGACCTGAAACAACGCGGGCTCCTGGACGATACCCTTGTTGTATGGAGCGGGGAATTCGGACGGACGATCTACTGCCAGGGGCGGCTGACCGAAGACAATTACGGTCGCGATCACCATCCACGATGTTTCACTATGTGGATGGCGGGTGCAGGGGTTCAGCCGGGAACCGTTTTCGGAGAAACAGACGATTTCGGCTACAACGTGGTCAAGGATCCTGCACATATTCGCGACATCAATGCCACGATTTTGAATATTCTCGGGATCGATCACGAACGATTTATTGTGAAGTATCAGGGGCTTGATCAGCGACTGACGGGCGTCGAAGAGGCAACGCCTATCCGTGCCATCATGTCCTGATTGCCAAAGGCAGATCATTGCCGGTGATTCAAGCCAATATCGCATTTGCTTCGACGAATCACTGGCATGAAAAAGCAATATCCGATTCAACGTGATCCACGATTCCGCAACTGCCGGCATTGTGACTATTACCCGATTGCCGCCGGCGCGCATGCTTGTCCACATTGCGGTGGACCGGCTCCAAGAGCAACTGTTTTGCCAGCCGTCGTTGCAATAGTCCTGGCACTCTTTTCGTTCGTTCTGATTCTTGCTTCCTTCTGGTTCATGTCCGCAGTGTAGCTGCGGGCAATTGGTGAGCTGACAGGCTAAGGGGCGCCTGTAGATTTCCGGCAAGAATCGGCGCGTATCCCTCTTCCCGTTGGCGCTAGTCGAATGCAACGAAGTTGAACAACCAGGCATCATTCCACTTACCGAAGTTGACGGGATACTCGGTGTAGGGATCGTTATCGAAATAGACGACCGAAGATACGACCAGCCCATGATAAGAGAGCTTGTCCAGATGCGCCCGGGAGAGTTTTTGCATATACCAGTTGCCGTTGAACCGGTTCGGGAAATTCTCGTTCCCGTATTTGATCAACTCCTCCATCGCAGAACCGTGATCTGACAACTCAAGGAAGCAAGTTGCAACCTCGTATTTGTCAGTGAAGCGATTCTCAACGAAGCGCAGATCGACTCCGATTGTGTCTTCAAAAAACGTATCGAGCTTGCGACGCGCGTCTGGTTCGTCAGACGCAAGCATGCCGGCGCGCAGGCTCGAAATGGCGTCCTCAAAGCAGGAGATTCTCTGCTGGTCGTAGAGGTAGGCGTGAGCCGTCGTCCAGTCGTTATCCCGAAGAGCAAGTTTCAGTTCGTGGAAGCAGGATTCAGGCGAACTGAAATCGAGCAAGGCTCCCGCGTCCCTGGCGATCTTGATGAAGTAGTCGTTGCGTTCACTGGGTAGCAGATCTATGAGCCCGTTACTCTGGGCTTCCAGTTCCTTTCGCATACGGATTTGCTCTTCAATGGCGCGACGGGCCTTATCCTCATCAACCTGTTGTGACTCATCACAGCCGGCGAATACACAGGTGAGAACGAACAGTACAGCGAGCAAACGATGCATAGGAGCAGTGGCAAGCGCGACTCGGCGCCGAAGAAGAGAACTCAAGCTATCTTTTCATCGCACTCGCTGGCACCGTCAATTAGCGCCGCCCTTGTGCGATGTCTAGCTTGAATTTTAGCTGCATAACACGTGGATGACAAAAGGTGTGTAAGGCCGCGGGGAAGGAAATCATCCCCGTAAGGCTGTAGAGTCTTTGAATCAGGGAAAGGACTTGTCGACAGTTTGCAAAAAAAGACTTCAATCCGCCCGACTGGTTGACGGCTGCAAAGGCTGGCTAAACGGATGAAACTGCAAAAAACTCTCCTTTGAGTCCGTGTGTCCAGTCACCAAACCACGTTTCGAAACGGGTTTCAGACAAGAGGCCGTCACAACCGTGAAAATCTCTAGAGTTCAGCCACGAACCCAGTAGCGGAATGACCGGAGGAAGATAGGTCTGGCCTTTCCGGAAGGTGGTGCCCGGGGCGGAAGCCTTCCGACAAACGATCGTGCCACGAATCATCCCGTCTCCCGCAGAAGCATCGCAGGATCCAGCTACCAGGATCGTTCCGGCGCGCATGTCTCGACCGGTAAATGTGCCAGCGTTACCGCCAATCGCGATTACTCCTCGCCTCATTCTGGAACCGGTCAGGTTGCCGCAATCTTGATCAACGAAAATCACGCCACCATTCATACCGGATTTCTGGCCCGGCCATGCCGCACCGGTGCGATCGCCACAACTTCCGGAAATCCGAATTGTCCCACCGGCCATTGCAACGCCGGTGTCATTTCCGGTGCTTCCGTTAATTTGAATTTCCCCGCCACTCATTCCGGCCCCTACACGGTTGCCAACCGCGGAGTCGACGAATATTCTTCCGGAAGTCATGTTTGATCCCACTCCAGATGCCCGCGACAGATCGCCGCTGAATTGGACCTCAGGAAGATTCGGATTGTCCTCGCGTAGTTCCACATCGAAGACGTCACCGGTTTGCAAAGTTCTTCTGCCGGAATAGATTTCGATCGCCGCAATTTCATCGCTGGATTTGCCCTGCAGCGTTTCCGGCAGCAGGTTGCTTAAATCAAAAAGAGTCGAAGGGCGTGCTTTGAGGGTAAGCTTGATCATGACTGTTAATTTATAGCTGAAATATCCTGCATCCCACAAACCGGCAACAAACGAAAGCCAATTGAACGACGAGACCCTCCATGACGAAATGACAACGGTCAACCCTGAGGTTGCTGCGATTGTTCTTTGCGGCGGCGGAAGCACCAGAATGGGGTTCGACAAGGCTCGGCTTACGTTTGGAAATGAGTCCTTCCTTGAACGCATTATCCGGACTGTTACCCCGTTTGTTTCCGCGGTTGTTGTCGCGGGTACCGCCAGGGAGGCTTGTGAATTTCTTCCGTCGGATATTCGTGACAGTGTAATTTTCGCACCTGATCAGAATCCCGATTCGGGGCCGATGGAAGGAATCCGTGCGGGGCTGGATGCGATTGGCGGTAAAGCCGAAGTTGCCTTTGTAACCAGTTGCGATGTTCCACTGATCAAAGGTGAAGTCGTCAACGTGCTGATGAGGCATCTCGAAATTTTTGACGCGGTCGTACCGGTACGCGATTCACGGATATTCGGGCTTACCGCGCTCTATCGGGTGAGTGTATGTGAGCAGGTCTCAGAAATGGTGGATCGCAGGCGGCTGAAAGTCGCCCTTCTTGCCGATGAACTCAATGCCAATCGAATCCCGATCGAGGCGCTATGCAGCGTTGACCCCGATCTCGACTCGATCACCAACATCAATTCGTTGGAAGACTACGAGCAGCTTCTGAAGCGTTTTTCATTTTCCGTCCCAGAGGAGATCCGGCGGCGGATCAAGTCGTAGGTTTTGCAGTAACGGTTTTCGTCACGACGATCCGCGCGGGTGAATCAAACAGGCGTTGTGGAACGTCGCGGAGAAAACCATCGCGGAGTTGACGTAAGGTGAGGAGCGCCTGCCGGAACTTCCAGTTGTCCCGGAACTCCTGGTTGTCTCTGTTGCCTTCTGTTCCTGATCAGATCTGTCGCATTACTATCGACGAATCTTCGACAACATTTCGGTAAGGTCGATTTGAGGAGCATCTCCCCAAAGCGCTTCGAGGCTGTAGAACTGCCGGGTTTCCTCGTCGAAAAGATGGATGACCACCGTGCCGTAATCGAGGACGATCCAGCGGCTCTCATCGTAACCATCGATGTTCAGCCGTTTGTCCTTCATGTCATCTTCGAGCTTGTGGTCGATTTCTTCACTGATGGCGTGGAGTTGTCGACGACTGGTCCCGTTTGCGATCACGAAATAGTCAAAAATCGCAGTGTGACCCGTCATGTCCAGCACGACGATTTCGTCGCCACCGTTTTCTGCTGCGGTTTTGGCGGCGGCCATCGCCAGCCCGAGACTGCGATCCGGATTTTCTCTGGAAGCAGCAGATCTTGAAGGTTCGTTTTCTGGGAGTGTGTCGCGGTCAGTCAACAGGAAGTCCTGGTCTGAGATCAGCAATCGTGTCATTATCCAGTCTCGAATTCGGATCAGTTCAGATCGTCCGCCGAGGACGCTCATTGTATGGCTGAGGGAGGCTTTTACCAATATGGAGGTTCGCAGGTCTGACCTCCCAAATCGAGTTTGTCTACCATGGATGGAGATTTGTGATCATTATGAAAATCGAATGGCTCCGCGTTTTTCTGTTTACAGGCTCGACACTATGAACGGCAATGTTTCTGAGGCGGAAATCACTTTCGATGATGTGTGCCGCGCACGAGAACTGATCGCTCCCTACGCCCATGAGACTCCGGTGATTACCTGCAGTACGCTCAACAGGATGAGCGGGCATGAGCTTTTCTTCAAATGTGAAAATCAGCAGAAGACCGGGGCTTTCAAGTTTCGCGGCGCAGTGAACTCGGTTGCCCGACTGACGGACGAGGAAAAGGCACGTGGTGTCGTCACGCACAGTTCCGGAAATCACGCTCAGGCTCTTGCGGCAGCCGCAAAGTTATTCGGCGTAACCGCCCACATCGTGATGCCGTCCAACTCACCGCAAGTAAAGAAGGCCGGAGTTAAGGGGTACGGTGGAAGGATTATCGAGTGTGAACCGACTTTGGAATCACGCGAGAGGACGGCAAAGGCAGTGAAGGCCGAAACGGGGGCCGTACTGATTCCGCCTTTCAATTACGCAAATGTTATTGCCGGCCAGGGAACCTGCGCAGCTGAGTTTTTCGAACAGGTTCCGGATATACAGACGATGATTGCTCCCGTCGGTGGAGGAGGTCTGCTTTCGGGAACTTGTATCTCGGCAGCCGCTCAATCGCCTCAGGTAGCCGTCATCGCCGGTGAGCCTGCAAACGCTGACGACGCCTTTCAATCAAAAGCCGAAGGAAGGGTCATACCGCAACTGAATCCGGATACGATCGCCGACGGGCTCCGTACCAGCCTTGGCTCTTTAACGTGGCCATTCGTCCGCGATTATGTTGACCACATTGTTCGCATTGAGGAACAGGAGATCGTGAAGGCGATGAAACTGTTTATCGAACGAACCAAGGTTTTCATCGAGCCGAGTGCCGCGGTGGCGGTTGCAGTTGCGCTTTACCACCTGCCGAAATCCGAACCACCTGCGCGGATCGGGGTGATCTTGAGTGGTGGAAACGTCGATCTCGACAAGCTCCCCTGGTAACCGGAACGTCCCTCCCGATTATTTATTAATCAACGTTTCGGCACCGATCCGTAAGGTGCGCGCAGTTCTATGCGGCCCGCTACCTGTACAAGTTCAGCCTGTCTAAATACAACCTGGCATGAATGTGCAGTCTTTTTTCGAAGTTGCGTCACGGGAAAATACTTTCCGCTAAGCCGGCATTTGCGGTCGAAGTCCGCTACTTCAGGTCTATATTGATCTCTCGACGTTTCATGCTTCCGGAACTTTTCCCGCCGGATTTCGTTTCTAAGCAGCCGACGCATCGGATTGCGACGCGATGGCTCCGCACTACGGACTTTCAGAAAAGCCATGTCCCACATCAGTTTTGCTCAACAGGTAAATCGGAATTTTGACCGCGCTGCAGCAATTACCGAGCATGACCCGAGTTTGCTACGACAGATCCGCGATTGCAATTTCGTCTGCCGTTTTTCGTTTCCAGTTCAACGCGATAACGGAAAGATCGAGGTCGTCCGTGCATGGCGCGCGCAGCATTCCAATCACAAGCTGCCGACAAAAGGTGGGATCCGGTTCAGTCTCGACGTCAATGAGGATGAAGTAATTGCGCTTGCTTCGCTGATGACCTACAAGTGTGCGATCGTTGAAGTTCCTTTCGGCGGCGCAAAGGGGGGAGTCAAAATTGATCGTCGCGAGTATTCCCCGCGCGAGCTCGAACGGATCACTCGACGTTTTGCTTTCGAGCTGAGTCGCAAAAACTTCATCGGCCCCGGGTGTGACGTTCCGGCGCCTGATTTCGGAACCGGTGCGACAGAGATGTCGTGGATCGCGGATACCTATCAGGCGATGAACAACATGGAGCTGAATGCGCTTGGGTGCGTGACCGGCAAACCGGTTGAACTCGGTGGCATTCGCGGGCGCACTGAAGCGACGGGGCTGGGCGTCTATTACGGCGTGCGCGAGGCGCTTGAAATCGAAGACGATATGAAAGCGCTGGGACTTTCGACGGGCATGTATGACAAAACCGTCGTCATCCAGGGCTTCGGAAACGTGGGCTATCACTGTGCCAAGTTCTTTTCTGAAAACGGCGCGAAGGTTATCGCGATCGCAGAATGGGATGGCTCGATCTACAATCCGAAAGGTCTGGACATCGAAGCTGTTGACGAGCATCGCAAAGAGACCGGATCGATTCTCGGAGCACCGGAATCGAAACGGCTCGCAGCTTCCGATGAAGCACTTGAACTGGAATGCGACATTCTGATTCCAGCAGCGCTTGAAAATGTTATTACCGAAGAGAACGTTGATCGCATCAATACAAAAATCATTGCCGAGGCAGCCAATGGGCCGGTAACTTCGGGTGCCAGTGATCGACTCTTCGAACGAGGTGTCATGGTTATTCCCGACGCCTACCTGAACGCAGGTGGTGTTACCGTTTCCTATTTCGAATGGTTGAAGAACCTGTCCCATGTCCGTTTCGGCCGCATGGAAAAACGGTTTGAAGAGAGGGCATTCCGGCGGATTATGACTGCGGTCGAAGCCGAGATCGGGCGGGCGTTTTCAGATGAGATGCTCGCAGCTGTCGCTCAGGGCGCTGACGAACATCAACTTGTTTACTCGGGACTGGAAGAGACGATGGCGGTGGCTTACCGTTCAATCCGCAGCAAGAAAGAAAAGCTCGGTCCCAAAGTCGATTTGCGTGCCGCGTCATTTGTCGATGCGATCGACAAAATCGCGCTTTGTTACGGCGATATGGGAATCTTCCCGTAAAAAAAACGGCTGCCTTTCCGGGCAGCCGTGGTTTAACTCACGAGTATGTTTTGCCGTCAGCTAACGGATGGTGCTTTCGTTTTCGGATTCACCATTATCCAGGTCTTCTTCTGAGGTCGTTTCACCGGAGGAGAAGTTATCCTCTGAGGAAGCATCATCTACAACTTCGATCCGGTAGACGTGGAAGACGTTACCGTCGGCATTGCGCAATTCAATCTCAGCGATGCCGGACTGTTCCGCGGTAAAGCGCATCTGATTGGAAACCGCATCAACGCGAACAATGTTGACTCCCTTTACCACAATCTCCTTCGCTTGTTGCTCAGACATATCCGTATGGCGTTGACCTACAAAGAGCTGCAGCTCTGTTGTCGCATGGGCGTAAATCCGCGGATCGTTTGAGTCGCTCTCGGCGGCCGGGGGGCTGGCTGAAGTTTCAGGATCAGCGGGGTCATAGACTTCCATTATTTCTCTGGCTCGTATCAAGCTGAGTTCAGCCTGGCGAACATCCAGTTCGTCCGACTGCATTTGTTCTGCAGTGACAAATCCTCTCTCGTAAAGCTGGCGCGAGTGTTCGTATGAAGTGCGTGCCATTTGCAGATTCTGCTCGGCCTGCATCAACTCCATCCGTGCATCGATCCGCGCGATCCGCGCCGAATTGTCGGTTGGCTGGCTACGAGCTGACGTAGCCGGCGGGCTGTTCTGTCCGATTGCCGGCCTGTCCAGAGCCGAGATGATTCGCCTCACAGCATCCACTGCTCTGTCAGAACCACTGACGACAAACGTGTTGGAATCTGTATCAGCAACGATGTTCGCATTTCCTGCTTCATGTCTGAACATGTCGTAAAGCTCAGCTACCGAGCCGGCGATCTGGTCTGCTCGAACATGTTGAAGATGCAAAGTGTGGCCGAATGAAACGGTCTGCGAATCGCCGTCGCTGGTCGGGTCTGTTTCGTCTTCCTGCGCGGCCACAGATTCAGCCATCAGATCGTGAACCAGTCGCTCAGCAAAACGCATGTAGTCCGCGTTTTCCGCGACAATCAGAACTCCGTTGGGTTGGTCATGGATGTCCAGTTTGATATTTGAGAGGTCAATGTCTCCCTCAGAAGAAAGGCCGGCGTCACGGTGTAGAGTGATCTCCTCGACCAGTCGTTTAACGATTTCTATTGAGTCTTCGTCAAAGCTGATCGTCACTCCGCGTCTGGATTCATCAAGCTCAGCCCTTACCGAATCAATTCGTATCGGTGACGGAAAATTGCCGGTGGAATCCGATGTCGTTGTCGGACCGTTGGCCTGGTAAATATCGCTCAGCGTACGGAGTAAATTATCGGCGTCGTCGGCCGGAAGTCTCTCGTCTGCATGCGACCCGCTTTCAATTTCCTGAGACGCCGCGTTCTGCAGGCTGATATCAGCGTTCGAACCGACGGCATTAGAACTGGTCGCCACGAAAACTAGAGCTGCAGCGACGGATAGTCCGGCCAGGGAAGCAGCAATGGCGCTCAGTGGAAACCGGCGGCGTTTGATTGAATCACGATATACAAGTCTTCTGATTCTCTTCACGAGTGACCCTCCATTAGCAGAAATTGCAGGTTGAATAGTTCTTGATTGTTCGAGGTTGAGCAAAGCTCCCGCGAGGTGACGCGGGTTGCCGGTTGCAGCTACGGCGATATCGTCACAGCAGTTTTCACGCTCGTTGCGGACCAGAGCGGAAATCCACCAGATTCCCGGGTGGAAAAAGAACAACGTTTCGATCGCTGTCTGGAACAGGTTGACAACGTCGTCGTAACGTTTGAGGTGAGCCAGCTCGTGAGCAATGACCGCTTCGAGTTCTGATGCACTCAGGTTGGTAAGGGAGGATGCAGGAATCAGCACCAGAGGCCTGACGAATCCGGCAACCATCGGAACAACAGCACGAGTCGACTGCATGATTTGAACAGAGCGGCTGACAGACATGCGATTCATCAAGTCGTTGAACTGAACTTGTACGGCTTCGGAAACGCTGGTCGTTCCGAGGGTTTTCAATCGTCGAATTGTCCAGAGTCCGAGCAGTGGCCGGAACGAAAAACAAATCATGCCGAGCAACCACACCGCAGAAATTCCCGGCAGCCACGGGCGTATCTTTGCTGTGACGGAATCTGTGACGGAAACGTAGACTGACGGTTCGTTCAGGATTCCGGTCGTCAGGCCATCAAACGATGCACCTTGCGTTTCGCCATTGAGATTTAGGGCGGCGTTCGGGTGGTCGATATGCCGAATCACCGGAGTGGTGTTGTATTGTTCGACCGCAGAAACCTGTTCCTGTCCCGGAGCATAAACCATCGACCATGTGACGATTGTTACAACGACAGAGGCAACGAGACCTGCCATGCCGATTGTGTATCGCAAGTTGGCGCGGTTGGAATGCAAAAACGCCGAGGCAATTCGCACTACGATCGCGATAGCGGTGATCTGCCATAGAGAGTGGACCAGACACCAGCCGACTGCTTCGACAATCGCCGGGTCGATCAGCGGGTAAATAGATTGAAAAGGGCTGTTCATCACTGATCTCCCTCCAGTCTCTCGATCAATCGCCGGATTTCAGCGAGATCTTCTTTGGAAGCCTTTTGAGTTGACAGCGCCTGCATTACGAGGCTTTTTGCAGAGCCTTCATAAAGTTTCTGTACCACGTCCTTCAGTGCCCGTTTCTGTGCGCCCGCTCGAGTGACAGCCGCGCGGTAGACGTGTGGCCGGACTGACTCGTCGCGCCGGACGAGCCCTTTGTCGAGCATTACAGAGAGCATCTTTACTGTGGTCGAATAATTGGTCTGTTTGATGCTGCTCAAGTGGCGATGGATTGTGCGCACTGGAGAAGGCCCTTCGTCCCAGAGAACCCCCAGAATTTGCAGCTCGACATTGGTCGGCTGTTCGGACGCTGGTCTCGCCATGATTTTCTCGTTATGTATTTGGAGCCACAGAAAAAGGTTCAGGTTTAGCGAAAGAATTCGCTAATCGTGGATGCAGTTTAGCGAAAGAATTCGCTAAGTCAAGAGAGAAGCTGACGTTTGTCTGCGAGCAGGCGATAGCCGTGGAAGCTCAGTCGGTTTGCAGGCGATACAGCAGGATTTTGATGCACATCGTCATCGCATCCTCGTGCGTGTATCCCTCGCACTGGGAGACAGACGCGTTCTCCAACGCACAGCTCATATCGTACGGAGAGAACAGAACGACCCAGCGACCGTCGACCTTTATTCCCTCGAGCTTTGGAGCTGTGACCTCTTCCCGGAACCCGCCGATCACGTCGCGATCAGGAATTCGCAAAGTCACACGTTCGAGAGGGAATCCGAATTCGACCTGTGTCCAGAGCGGATCATCTGCAGGAACTTCTTCAAGCGGATGGTCCTGCATGATGGCTGCCATCTCAGCGCGGAAGCTTTCGTTGAATCCGTTGGATGTGCAGACAGAATCGGCAAGGATGAAACCGAATCCGGTCGAAAGATAGTTGCGGATCGCTTCCCGTTCCTCTGCGGAAAAACGGAATCGTTCGCGACCGTGCATGAATACAAACGGATAGTCCGGGAGTTCGTCGGCCGTCGGTGAGATCAGCTTCTTTTCCATTTTGATCAGCAGTCCCGCGTCTGACATCGCCTGCCGTTTTACTTTCCTCCACGCGTTGGGAGCTTCATCAGCTCCGCCATTGTGCTGCAGTTTGGGAAGAACAATGATCCGTTCGCCGATTCCCTGACCAATCTCGTTCTGATCGATGGTCGGTGTATCAAGCTTGTCGCGGACCTGCCTTCCGGTTGCGTAGGAAACGACGTTCTGACCGAGTTGCGATGCGTACGTAATCTCCCTTCTGGTCGGCGCGTTGCACAGTTCGAGCAGGCTTTGCCGGTCAGCCTGCCAGAGGCAGCTGAGGTTTCGTGGGCAGTAGACTACGCTGGTCCGGCAGCAGGCTTGCAGGCCGAGTAGAGGCCGCGAATCAAGTGGTTCACGGATCTGGTAGTGCGCGTTCCAGATCGGATGATCGACCGCAAGAGGCTCAAGCGGGCTGTCGGGAAACAACTCGTTCATCAACGCGCGGAAGTCACGGTCAAAATTGACGACCTCGCCGCAACCATCGCCCTGACAGGCTTCGGCGAAGATGAATCCGCCATTCTCGACGAACTTCTTGAGGTTTTCTTTCTGTTGCACGTCCAGTTCCAGTTCGTTGCGCCCGGAAATAAAGAGTACAGGCGTTTCCAGCAATTCGTTGGCCGTTGCTTTGCGGCTGTCAACGGTCTGCCAGGTCAGTTTGGCGTTCCATTGTTGTTCGAGATTACGTGTCAGCTGGTGGACGCCTTTGGGATGATTGTCCCAGTCATTGCCGAATCCGTATTCGTATTTGCCGATGACGACGGGGCGTTTTCCTTTGGAGAGAAAAAGGAGTGCGAATGCAGTCGCAACTTCCTCGATAGATTCACCCAGTTGGCCGGTCCCCTGCCAGCTGCCATCCATTTTCTGCTGGTCGATCAGCGCCGAAGCGCCGGCGCGATACCAGTCGTGAGGCCCGAAAAACCTGCGGCCCGAGAGTCGGCCGGCTCTTTCCAGGGCGTACAGGTAATAGAGTCTTGTCTGGTCGTCTCCGAACCGGCTGTTTCTACGACCTGAGGAGGACGGGTTGCCACGGGTACTGAACCTTGTGCCGACCCATTCGATGGCGGCTTCAAGCATCCGGTTTTCATCCTGGGCACAACAGTTGATATTCCCGTTTTCGTCGATCAATCCCTGGCCGTCGGCCAGGTTGTCCCCGATGATGATTGTCGATGCAATTCCTGCACAGGTCATACTGCCGGTGACCTCGGATTCGATGGAAACACCCTGGGCATGCGTTCTGTAATCGAACCCGCCCTTCTGGGGAATAAAGCATCGTTCCCAGTAGCCTTTGGCAAGTCGCCAGTTTTCGTCAGGAATCTGAATGCCCATCTGGGCTGCTTCATTGAGCGCCAGAAGCGCGAACTGTGAATTGGACGAGTCTGCAGCTCCGCGCTCCTGGTCGGTCCGGTTTCCTGAGTGATAGGTCCATCCGCCGGCGTTCGGCCCGGCGGTCGTCTGCCCGTTCAGTAGAACGCGAATGTCCGCTGCGATATCCGCACGGTGCTGACGGCCGGCAGGATCGGCGGCGGCAAGAACCATCACGCGCAGGCTGAGTGAGTACGTGGCCAGTTCGTTGCCATCGAATGCTTTGATGTATCTGAGCGCCTGCTGGATATGCTGACTGTTGGGATCTTCTCCTGCGTTGAGCATGGCAAGGGTACAAAGGCTGCTGACTCCGCAATTGAATCTGAATTGGCGCCAGTTTCCACGGTCTGTCTGCCGGCTCTTCAGGTAGCGGATCGCACGATCAATTGCCGCTTGAACTTCTTCGGCGGTCAGTTCGGCTGCCTGTGGCTGTTGACCTCGTTGCCGGTTGCGAAAGTTCTGTGCTTGTACATCGTTCTGGCAGGAGCAAGCGAGAACCGCAGCGACGGCAATCAGCAAAACAAACTTGCGGATCGGTTCCAGTCTCGATGCGTATCGCCTCTCCAGAATTCTCATCTGTCCACCCTATCCTCTGATAACTGCCAATTTGCTCCGCTCTGATTGTACGCCCGATTGCTTTACCGAGTCGAGTTCGATGATCCGTTGCGTTGCTGGAATCAGGTTGCGGGCATACAATCTGGGTCGGTAAATACAGGGAACTGCCGAAGTAGATTGAACATACGGCGATAGATCAGAGGCGGGAGAGCGCGTGACGGGAAAACAAAGAAGCCTCGGGGATGTCCTTCAGGAATTCGCTCAGCATCGCAAGGTGATGGAGCAGGAACTTCACAAGGTGATCGTCGGACAGAACGAGGTCATCGAACAGGTGTTCGCTGCTATCTTCACGCGCGGGCACTGTTTGCTTGAGGGCGTACCCGGGCTGGCTAAGACTTTGATGGTCAGCACCATCGCACGAATTCTCGATGTGAACTTCAAACGGATCCAGTTCACTCCCGACTTGATGCCATCTGACATCACGGGCACCAACGTGATGGAAGAGGATGAAAACGGGCGCCGTGAGTTCCGCTTCGTGCAGGGACCGATTTTCACAAATATTCTGCTCGCCGACGAAATCAACCGGACACCTCCCAAGACGCAGGCCGCGCTTTTGCAGGCAATGCAGGAGAGGGAGATCAGTGTCGGTCGCGAGACCTATAACCTCGAGCCTCCGTTTTTTACCATCGCGACTCAGAACCCGATCGAACAGGAGGGGACGTATCCACTCCCCGAAGCGCAGCTTGACCGATTCATGTTCAATATCAAAGTCGGCTATCCGACCGCCGAAGAGGAAGAACAGATTCTCACGGCGACCAGTACCGACCAGCGTGAAGAAGTCCGTAAGGTTCTTTCGGCCAAAGCGATTGTCAACCTTCAGAAGCTCGTAAACTCCGTTGCAGTCAGTCCATTTGTCATTAAGTATGTGTCTTCGCTTGTTCGCGCCACGAGGCCGGACGACCCGAGCGCACCGGAATACGTAAAGGATCTGGTTAACTGGGGAGCCGGTCCGCGAGCCGGGATGTTCCTGATATCCGGTGGTAAGGCCATGGCCGCTATGGACGGACGTTTCTCGGTGTCGGTAGACGACGTGAAGCGGGTCGCACCGGCAGTTCTTCGTCACCGTGTCGGCACGAACTTCCAGGCTCAGGCTGAGGGGATGACGGTTGAGGATCTGATCAGCAAGCTGCTGGAAACGATCCCCGAACCACAAGTCGATAAATTCAGCGGCTAGCTGACTCCAGTCTCCGCCAACTCTTCGTGTTGCCACCCAGCTGATGTCGGTCGAAAAGTACCTCAAACCGGAAGTCATCAATCAGATCAAGCGTCTTGATCTGCGCGCTCAGTTTGTGGTCAAAGGCTTTCTACACGGTCTCCACGCCAGTCCTTATCACGGATTCAGCGTCGAGTTCAGTGAGCACCGCAAATACACGCCGGGCGATGACCCAAAGGATATCGATTGGCAGGTTTACGGACGCACGGACAAGTATTACGTCAAGAAGTTTGAATCCGAGACAAACATCACCGGTTTTCTGGTGATGGATTTGAGCTCTTCGATGGGCTACACGTACCAGCAGGACCTGACCAAGTTCGATTATTCGATCTGTCTTGCCGCGGCGCTGGCGTACTTGATGGTTAATCAGCAGGATCCAGTCGGTCTGATCACGTTCAATGAAAAAGTACGTGAGTCATTGCCGGCGCGATCAAAACGTGCGCAGCTTGGAAACATCCTGTCCTTGCTGTCGCGGATCAAGCCCGATGGCCAGACGGATTTCGAACACAGCTTGAATCAGATTGCTGCGATGACGCGGAATCGCAGCCTTTTCATGGTCTTTTCAGATCTGCTAACCGATGAAGAGCCGCTGCTCAATGCTCTTTACCGGTTGAAGCATGGAGGGCATGACATCATTCTTTTCCACGTCCTCGATCACGCGGAAGTCCATTTTCCGTTCAAAGGTGTATTCAAACTTCGTGATCCAGAAACTGACGAAGAGATCAAAGTGGATGGTCAGGGATTCCGGAATACCTACGTCGAAGAGATCAACAGGTTCCGGGAATTGCTCGCCGCCAAGTCACGGCAGAGCGGAATTGATTACGTTCCCCTGGACACGAGTATGCAGTTCGACAAAGCACTGATCGAATACCTTCATAGCAGGCAGAACCGGTTCTGATCCACAGTCGGCAGAAACAAGCACGATACACATACGAGAAAAACACCTAAGTCGGCAATTATGATCTGGGCAAACGCATTAATACTGGGGCTAGGCGGAGCATTGCTTACGATCCCCGTAATTCTGCACCTGATCATGCAGCCCAAACCGAAGGAGGTGATGTTTCCTGCGTTGCGGTTCGTAAAGAAGCGTCAAAGCTCGAACCGCTCAAGCGTAAGGCTGCGGCACTTTCTTCTGTTGCTCCTGCGAATTCTCGTAATCGCTCTGATTGCACTGGCGCTGGCCGGTCCGTCGGTAGCCTCACAGGAATTCGGAAACTGGATAACTCTTGGTGGAATCGGTTTGCTGGCTCTGATTGTCGGCGTGCTTCTGCTTGCCAGTCTGTTTGTTGCGCGGCAGCGAAATACGATCTTGATAGGAGCTCTGTCTGTTTTGCTGGTCGGCCTGCTGGCTTACGGAGGAATTTCAGCAGCACGTGTGATGAACTCAGATAGCAGTGCTTTGATCGGTGATTCGCAGGCACCTGTCGCGGCCCTGGTTGTAATCGACACGTCCCCGACGATGGATTACCGGTTTGACAACAAGACGCGACTGGAAGAAGCCAAAGAAATGGCCTCGTGGCTGATCGGGCAGTTTCCCTCTGATTCACAGGTTTGCGTTAAAGCGACCGATGGAGACAAGGCTTTCTTCTCCGTCGATGTCGGCGCAGCCGCAAAACGTGCGGGGACACTTGAGCTCAGCTATGTGCCATCGGGTATCCCGGAGGCACTGGCCGATGGAATGAAACTGCTGGAGGATTCAGAGCTGGAGCGAAAAGAGATCTATGTGATTTCCGATCTTACCGTCGGTAACTGGTCAGTCGATCAAGCCGCGGAAATCGGTCGGATCATGGAACGCAATCCAGATATCAATGTGTTCGTTGTTGATGTTGGTGTTGAGGATCCCGTCAACTTCTCCATCGGCGAAGCCGTGTTGTCCAGCAGTTTGCTGACACCGGGAAGTGGAATGACTCTGAGCACGTCAATCAATCGAATCGGGCCGGCCGAACGACGGACGGTTAGGATGCGCATCGAGCAGCCGGATCCTCAGCGGCCCGTGATCCGCGATGGTGAGATTCTGACTCCGGATAAGTTCTGGGAGAGATCTCAGACTGTGGATGTCCGCGAAAACGGCAGTAGCGACATCGACTTCTCTTTTACTGAGCAATTACCTGTCGGTTATTATCACGGCGTCATCGAGCTGGAAGGCAATGACGCTCTCGATTCGGACAACCAGCGGCACTTTACGGTTCACGTGACCGAGCCATGGAAGACGCTGGTGGTTTACGGATCAGAAGTAGATGCCGCCGGTTTCGTAAAAATAATCGCACCCGAACAGGAAACGACTTTAGCGCAATCCATGTTTGATTGTTCAGTTCAATCGCAAAACGGAATGACTTCGGAATTTTCTCCTTACCGTCTGGTTGTGATGCTGAATCCCGGGCCGTTGTCAAACGCGACGTGGCTCGCACTGGAGAAGTATGTTGAAACAGGCGGAGCACTCCTCGTGTTTGCCGGGCACAATGCCGCCGATGGAGACACGGCTGATGATTCGTTTCAGTCGGAAGTTGCAACGCGCGTGCTGGGTGGAGCTTTGACATCGCAGTGGAACCGCGATACCACCAATCCTGTTATCTTCAGCCCGCTGTCGCTTGCTCATCCGGTTTTCGCGCCGTTTCGCGATCGCGAGACCGGAGTTCCGTGGGACGCTCACAGCATTTACAAACACTGGGGATTTGAGTTTGATGATCGCGGGGATGAACTGCCGACCAGTACGTTGTTGAATTTCAGCGATGGCCAGCCAGCGCTGATTGAACGCCAAATCGGCCTTGGCCGCGTCATGCTGATGACGACTCCGGTGCCTGAGCCGCTTAATCCATTAAGCGGGAGAAAGTCATGGGGAAATCTTTTCAGCCCGCTTCGTCCGCACTGGCCGCTCTATGTTCTGGTTTATCTGATGCCGCGTTACCTGGTCAACAACGACGCAGAGACACTCAACATCAGAGTCGGGCAACTTGCGACATTGAAAAATGATCGCGACGAAGATCCGCGGCAGTACCGGATGTATGCACCGGATACTCGTGACCGCGCTGAAACGGTTACTGCGGACGGCAGTCGTGTCCGCTACCGGTTCACAGGAACACCTGGACAATACCGCCTGAAAGAAGGGCTGGTTGTGCGCGGGTTCAGCGCGAACATAGATCCGGACGCCACGGTTCTCGATCGTCTTGTGCCGGAACAGCTTGACACGCTCCTTGGAGCCGGGCGATATCAGGTCGCCCGTGAGCAGAATGAAATCCAGCGCCAGCAGGGAACGACACGTAGAGGTCAGGAGTTCTATCCGTTACTGGTTCTGATGATGGTTCTGATTCTCGGCGTTGAGCACCTGATGTCAAACCGCTTCTATCAGTCACCGTAATCAGTCTGCCAGATCCACTTTTTAGAAAACAACTTAGATCCAGCCGATGAGCGAATCGTGGGTACTTCAGCCGGTCATCAATCCGATTGCAATTGCAGTCGTGATCGGATTTGCGCTGATGTTGCTGCTGGTCGGCCCGTCGTTTGGAGGACTGTCAGGCGTTCGCCGTTTTCAGTTGACGATGATCCGTCTGGCCGTAATCGGGCTGGCGCTGGTCGCATTGCTTAGGCCGGGCTGTGTCCAGAAGATTGAAAAGAACCAGTCGGCGGTCCTGTTGTTCCTGATTGATGAGACGCGCTCGATGGAACTGCCGCACCAGAGTGATGACTCCACTCGTTGGGGAGCGATGCTTGATGCTCTGGAAGAGAATCGGGGCCGAATCGAGCAGTTGAGGGAAAAAGAGATCGAAGTCCGTTTCTTTTCTTTTGACAACGAAGTTCGCGCCCTTGAGGAAGTCGACGGCGAACTGAGTCTTCCCGCCAGACCGGCGGGAGGCGAAACCGATATCGGTACAGCAATCTTTTCAACCAGTCAGGATGTGCGCGACCAGCGCGTCATCGGAATGGTACTTGGCAGCGATGGCGTGCAGAACGTCACCAATCCCGAGGTGGAACTGACCCGTGCTGCCGACACGCTTCATGATATGGAAGTCCCGCTCTGGGCGATGGCGTTCGGATTGCCGGGTGATGCCGGACAGCTTTCCGACGTGGCCGTCAAAAATTTTCCCGAGCAGCTATCCGTCAACGTCAAGAACCGTCTGGTTGCCAAAGCGACGGTTGTTGCCCGCAACTACATGAATCAGGACATCACCGTCCAGCTGGTCCTCAGAAAAGAAGACGGCTCAGAGGAGGTGGTCAACACAACCAGTATCCGGCCAGCAAGTTCGCTCGAGGAACAACAGGTTGAAATGGAGTATGTGCCGACTGAGCCGGGGGAGTACCGGTTGCTTGTTCGCGCCGTTGCGCAGCCGGACGAAGTCGCGTTGCGGAACAACGAGTTGCCGGCATTCCTTTCGGTTAGCGACCGCGGGATGCGCGTGCTGTTTCTTGTGGGTCGTTTGAACTGGGAGCAGAACGCACTTATCCGGACGATTCCTTCAGCTTCTGAAGGGATTCAGCTGGATGTCCGCCAGATATTTCCACGCAACCAGATGACCTACGATCCAGCGATCGGGGCCGAGTTGAGACGACTGTTCAGTGACCCGACGTATGACGTCTTTATTATCGGCGATGTGGATTCACGCGCGATGCATCAACCAGGTATGCGGGACTCGCCACTGGAAGCGCTTGCGGAAGCGGTTCAGGGTGGTAAGGGCCTGATGATGCTGGGAGGCTTTCATACCTTCGGTGCAGGTATGTATCACCAGACGCCTCTGGAGGCGATCATCCCTGTCAGAATGGACCCCGGCGAACGACAGGATTTCGGACAGGATATCCGCCGCGATTTGCACATCACTCGAAATCTGAAACTGAGACCTGTTGTCAATCATTTCCTGACAACGTTCACCATCGATTCCGATGGTAATGACAACTGGCGTGAGCTTCCGGAACTGGTAGGAGCCAACCGGATCGTTCCGAAGCAGAATTCGCTGGTCATGCTTGAAACGGATGACGTTGCCGGAAATCCGATCATGGTGATCGGCGATGTCGGCGGACGTGTTCTTGCATTTGCCGGTGACTCCACGTGGCGGTGGATCACTCGAGGTCGCCAGGACGAGTTCGACCGTTTCTGGCGCCAGATTATCCTCTGGCTGGCTTACTGGGATGGGAAAACCGACGAGAGTATTTCCATCGAGATGCCTCAGCGGCGATTCCAGCCGATGGGGCTGGTAAAATTCAATGTCTCAGCGAGGTCGGATACGGAGTCGCTTGAAAATATCGAGTACCAGGCAAATCTGATTCACACTAACGGAAGAAAAACACCGGTGACGATCAATCGCTCCGGCGCGATCAGCGAGGGGCAGCTTGAGCGCGAAGCGATCTCGGATTCGGGAGACTACAAGCTGGAGGTTACCGGGACAGTTGATGGCCGTGTTATCGGCCGCAGCGAACGCGAGTTTATCGTCGTGGATCGGGACAAAGAGAAGTCGAATCCTGCTGCTGACCCGGAGCAGATGATGCGTTTGGCAAGTGAAACTGCAGAGTTCGGAGGTCGGGCGCTGACACCGGCTGAGCTTGGTGATCTACTGGATGATATTATTGCTAATCCACCAAAAACTCAGATGGAAATACCGGTCAAATGGCAGTTGGGCGAAACTTTTGGTGATGCCGCCGGGTTCCTGTCTTTGTTCGTCACCCTTCTTGCGGTTGAGTGGATACTGCGCAAAAAATGGGGGCTGGTCTGACTCGTCGCACAGCAGGCTCCCTTGTCATCATTGAAAACAAAACGAAAGAAAATTCATGTCTGACAATCCCTTCAACGCTCCAGCGCCGGCACCGAATTACCAGATGCCGGCTCCGCGGTCGTCCGGAGAACGACCGGGCATGGTTACTTTCATCATTGTCATCGCGATTATTCTTGGTGGTGGTGGCGTACTCTGTAATCTGGCGGGCGTGGGGACGATGTTCGTGCAGGAATCGATGCTTGCGATGAACGACGAGATGATCAAGCCCACAGAGGATCAGCTTGCCGCAAGAAAGGAATTTCTCGAACTGAACGCGCAGTGGCTCATTCCAAACGTCGTTTTCATGGTCGGAGCGATGGTGATTGGAGCGATGTTGTTGATCAGTTCGATAGGAGCGTTCAAGCAGAGCGCCGGTGGACGGAAGTTTTTCGCGATGACTTTATTGATCGGCGCGATCTACATCGTCCTGCGGGGGGCTTTTCAAGCGTATATCCAGATCACGTCAGGGACTGAACTGGCTGAACTTCAGGAACGGATGACTCCTCCACAACCGGGTACTGAAGGGATGATCGAGATGTTTACGATGATCGGAATGATTGTGGGTATCGGCTGGGCTCTGGGGCTGCTGCTGTACTACGTTCTGTCATGCATGTATATGAACCGTTCCAATGTCAAAGCCTGGTACGGTGGATAGCAGGCTCAGCTGCCAACACCCGGCTGCCAAAACACTCAGCTGCCAAAACACTCAGCAGAAAACAGGCGAACAACACTCAGCGGACTTTGTAATTCCATTCATCATTCTGGTACTTATGCCGGACAAGCTCATCTGTCAGTTTTTCCGGCCAATCGGTTGTCGACTGTTTGATCTGCCAGGTGCTTGTAATCGCATTCTGCAAGTCGCCGATGTTTACGGGCAATTGAGCAAGGAAGTCGGAGTGCGTTCGTTCTTTGCGATAGTCCGGCATTCTTTTCGGCCTGCCCAGACAATTTGAAATCAATTCAAGATCTGCATCGCAGAGCATCGTGCCGTGATAGAGCATCCAGTTTTGTCTGCATCGCAACGCGTTTCCTGAAACTTTGCGCCGTGATCCATCAAGATGTGCCAGGGTGAGGTCGCACGTTCCCTCCATTTGAACTTCAACTCCCAGTGAATCGATAGCGCTTCGCATTCTGCCCATAACAAATTCATGCGCGTTATCGAGCATGCGCAGTTCCGGCCGCTTCTCGTAGCTGATCAAGACTGAATAGATCAGGCATCCTGGGCCGTTGACCACGCTTTGTCCGCCACTTGCACGGCGAACAACGGCGATATCGTTCTGCCGGCAGAAGTCGAGGTCTACTTCCATTTCGATGGGCGAGCTACGACCGATTACAACGATCGGTTTCATCGGCTCCCAGAAGCGCATTAATTCGTCCGTACATTCTCCCCGTTCAGCGCGTTCAAGGACCGCCTCATCAAGCGCGATGTTTTGAAGATTGCAGGAGAGTTTTACGTCGAGGAGCTTCATGTGTTTTTGAAAGAAGATATTTGATGGCAGTTCGTGGCAGCTGAGCCCGGAATCGCTTGCCACGATGCCATGGACTAAATGATGTCATGGGCTAGGTGTCGTGTCCGCCCCCGGTGACTTCACGCACCTGCGTAACGGATTGAAAGCACTTTGATGATTGCGCTGACTTTAACGGTTAGGTAGATGCCGGGCGGAAGTCGTGTGTTATTTCGGGTTTGCGTCGCTGGATGCAGTGTACACGTGTTGCGGTGCAAAGTCAGTCTAACAAAACAGAGCCTTTTGCAGGCTTACAACGACTGCAACGATGGCGGAGAAATTGCTGCCGTCTTATCATGGAATTGAACGTGAGGTGAACACAGGGTTCAGCCTCCCGCATCTGATTCAATGGTCAGCCATCATGAATTCCAAACGCAAATTTCTGCTCGCAATATTCGCTGCATTCTCGTTTGTAGCTTCCTCATTCTCCGGCGGGCTTCTGGCCCAGACGGAGACCGACACGGAAGTGTGCGGCTATGCGCTTGTCGAGCGCACCGTCTACGACCAGACTCCTGTGACGGTAACGATGCAGGTCAATGAAACTGTCATGCAGCGTCAATCGGTTACGACTCAGAGACCGGTTTACCGGACGGAGACTCGCGAGCGTACGCGTTCCGTACTCAAGCCGGTGATTAGAACATCCGAGCGCGAAGAGAGGGAAACGGTCCTTCAGCCTTATATTGAGACCGTGATGGAAGACCGCGTGGTAGACAAAACGGTCTACGAGACCGTCACGGAAATGGAAGACCGGATGTTCGTCGTCGAGGAGCCGGCCACCGAAACTGTGATGGAAGAACGCGAAGTTCTCGTCCGGCGGCCCGTAACGCGACAAGTCATGCAGACCCGCGACGTTACAGCTTATAAACCGGTGACGGTTCAGGAGCTACAGCAGGTTTCCGGAAGCCTTGAACTTCAGCAGCTTTCGGAAATTCCCGGGACCGGTCGCTGGTGTCGTCAATGGTTGGGCGGAGGAAACTACGTTGATCCGGTCAGTGGCCTGAGTGTTTTTCGCAAGCGGGGATTTCACTGGGTGCGGCAAGGGCAGCAATATGCTCTGACCACATCCAGTATTCCTGTGGTTTCAAGTCAGCCAGTCAGTCGTACGACGCTCGTTCCGGAAACGGTTCAAGTTCGGGAGCCGGTTGAAATGACCACGATGGAAGAAGTCTACGAGACTCGACGTGTTCCTGTTGAGATTGAGACTACAAGGCAACGGGTCGAGACACGAAAAGTGCCGGTCGAAAGACAGGTGGAAAGAACCGTTCAAGTTGTGGAGCAAGTTCCCGTTGAGCGAACGCGACACGTTGAAGAAACGATCACTCGAAGAGTTCCGGAAAGGGAGCTGGTGTATGAAACTGTTGAATACACCGAAGAATATGAACAGCCGGTGACCGAATGGGTGGATGTAACCGAGAACGTGGAAGTACCGGTTGTCGTCCCGCGCGATGTCGAGGTCGAGTTGATCAAACACACCCCCCGCACCGTCATGATGCGTATTCCACTGGATCGTTTCGGCAATCCTATAGGTCCCGCCGAGCCGGTTCAAAATGCAGCCGTCTCTACAGCCAGATACGGTGACGTGGTCTCGGCAGCCAACGCTGCAGCAAGGCGGCAGATTGTGAACCGTCCGCCGACAATTGCGTCGGGCGAATGGCAGTCTACAGAAACGACCCCGGCCGCCGAAGAACCGCAACCGTTAGGTAATCGCCCTGTGACCAACATGGCCGTTCCGAACGAACGTAGAGTCGCAGGCTTTACTCCGGCTGACGATTCTGAGAGCGGTGCGGTCTCAATTCTCGATGCGGGCGATGATGAAAGCTCCGATTCAAACGAGGCGGGTGAACAAGCTGGCGATCCGGCTGGAACAGAGGAGCAGGCGGAAGAGTTCGTTGAGTTCCGTTCCCGCCCGCAACCTGCAGATCCGACGGCAATTCAAGTACCACAAACGAATGTCGCGCCTGCGTTCGACTCGGTTCCAAGAACGGAACTTACAAACGTCTGGCGTCCGCCGATTCCCGGACGACCGGACGTAGAAGGCGAAGATGCCGATGGCGAAGACTCAGGTAATCCGGAGGCAGCAAGCGACCAAGCGTCAAACGAAGACGTGGAGGGTGAAGATGAACAGACTTCCGGCAGTCCCGAGCCGGCTGATTCAACAGTCGCCCGTCGTCCTGTGTTTCCACCTGGTACGGGCCCCGAAGAGCCAGAGGTCGAAGATGCCGAGCCGGCGGTAGTCCGCGAAGCTCCCTTGCAAAGGACCGATGGCGGCACGAGTCTTCGTGATCGTTTTCCAGATGCCGAAGTGCTCGATGATACAACTGATGCGGCTGATCGCGCGCCTTCAATCGAGCGGCGACGCAACTAGCTGCGCAAATTCTGCGTAACAGTTAACGCCGCTGTTTCCAGTCGGATTTCTTCCAATAAGAAATCTCCCTTCGCGAATACATTGCGAACACTAAATGGGAGATCTACTTGAAAACTCGACACATTGCGGGTCGTTCGGGAATTACGGGTTTTGCGATGCAAGCCCCTTCGTTGCTGACAAATTCACAGCAATCTGACGTCAAGCCATAAGGGCTGGGCAATATTTTCACACGGTGTTTTGCGTCACCGCTCAAGCAGCGCAATAATCTGCGCTTGAGGTATGTACCGGCTGAGCGCTGATGGTGAACTACCGTGTGGTAATAGGCGCCGGCCAGTTAACGAGTTGGACCTGAACCGATGTTAATGGAATTCATTACAGAGTGCTTTTACACAGTCAACCTTCCGGCAACCCTCGCGCTGCTGGTGATGTTGGGTTACTGGGTGATGGTGATCAGCGGAGTGCTTGGAGCCGAAACGCTTGACTTTGATTTCGACGTTGATGCCGACATTGATATGGACGGCGATGTCGATGTCGGCAGCGGGTTTCTCAGAGCATTCCTTGAACTCTTCTACATCGGTGAAGTTCCCGTTGTTGTGGTGGCCTCGATCTTTACCGTCAGTTTCTGGGTCGCAACAGTAGTCACCAATCACTACCTCAACCCGGGTTATGACATCGCGACGGCATTGCTCTGGGCAATTCCGAACCTCGTGATAAGCCTCCTGTTGACCAAGGTGTGCGTGATGCCACTGGCGCGTCTGTTCAGGAACTATGACAACGACGAAAGCGAAGTAGACAAATTTATCGGCCGTGTCGGAGTGGTGATGACGAGTGAAGTCACCGATTCGTTCGGCCAGCTTGAAATAAAAATTGATGGACCGCCACTGCGGATCAATGTAAGAACCCGACCGGGTGAACGGCTTGGTCAGGGCGACGCCGCCAGGATCGTCCAGTGCAACCGTGCTGACAATACGTACCTGGTTGAATTAACGAAATGGGAGAACCAGTAATGACAGACTTGATGCTCACCGGCCAGGGTTTTCTTGAGGGACTGGGAATCATTCTGACCCTGGTCGGGATTGTACTGTTCATTGGATTTGTTGCCCTGGTAATCCGGTGCTGGCGAAAGGTTCCCCAGGGGATGGCGATCGTTCGTAACGGTGCCAATGGAACGAAGGTGAGCTTCTCCGGTCTGCTCGTTATTCCAATCATCCACATTGCCGAGATGATGGACATTTCGGTCAAACGAATCGAGATCGACAGGAGCGGTGAAGATGGCCTGATCTGTAAGGACAATATCCGCGCAGACATCAAAGTTGTCTTTTTTGTCCGGGTGAACAAAGAGACTGATGACGTAAAAAGCGTGGCGCAGTTCCTCGGTTGTGAGCGTGCATCGGACGAAGGATCATTGCGTGAATTGTTCGAGCCGAAATTCTCTGAGGCACTGAAAACCGTTGGTAAACAGTTTGACTTTGTTCAGCTTTACAACGCCCGGAACGAGTTCCGCGAAGAGATCCTGCGAATTATCGGAACCGACTTGAACGGCTACGTTCTTGATGATGCTGCGATCGACTATCTCGAGCAGACGGATCTTGAGAAGCTCAATTCCAATAATGTTCTTGACGCGGAAGGTATCAAGAAGATCACCGACCTGACCGCTCAGGAAATCACTCGCGCAAACTTCATTCGTCGCGAGAAGGAAAAAACGATCCGCAAGCAGGATGTCGAGGCTCGCGAAGCAATACTGCAGCTTGACCGGCAACAGGCGGAAGCGGAAGAAAAGCAGTTGCGTGAAATCGCAGAAATCACCGCTCGACAGCGTGCAGAGGCAAAGGTTGTTGAAGAAACAGAACGGCAACGCGCGGAAACGGCCCGTATTCGTGCTGAGGAAGAGATTTCGATTGCTGAAGAAAACAAGCTGCGAGCGGTTATCGTTGCGGCCAAGAACAAAGAACGTACCGACGCGGTCGAGACCGAACGAGTCGAAAAAGATCGTGGTCTGGAGATGACTGAGAAAGAGCGCGTGGTCACGCTGGCTCAAATCGACAAAGAGAAAGCTGTCGAGGTTGAGAAGAAAAACATTCAGGACGTCATTCGCGAACGTGTAATCGTCGAACGGGCTGTTGTCGAAGAAGAAGAGAAGATCAAGGACACCCGTGAGTTTGCAGAAGCCGACCGTAAGAAGCAGGTTTCGGTAACCGGCGCGGAAGAAGTCGCGCAGCAGGAACTCGTCAAGCAGGTGAAGGCAGCCGAAGCAGAACGTCAGGCCGCCGAACTTCAGGCGGAAACAGTCGTCGTTACCGCCGAAGCCCAACGTACGGCAGCCGAAAAAGAGACCGACGCCAAGAAGATGCTGGCCGAGGCGACTCAAGCCGAAGAAGCAGCTTCCGGACTCGCAGAAGCACAGGTCACACTTTCCAAGGCAGAGGCGCTGGAAAAAGAAGGTACTGCAGAAGCGAAAGTTCTTGAGCTGAAATTCGAGGCTGATGCCAAGGGTATCACCCAGAAGGCTGAAGCGATGAAGCTGTTCGACGGCGTCGGCCGCGAGCACGAGGAGTTCAAATTGCAGCTCAACAAGGAGAAAGATGTTGAGATCACTGCGATCAACGTTCAACGCGAAATCGCGGAAGCTCAGGCTACGATGGTGGCCGAGTCGTTGAAGTCTGCCAACATCGACATCGTCGGTGGTGACAACAAGTTCTTCGAAAGCATTGTCAACTCGATCACCGCAGGTAAACAGGTCGATCGTCTGGTGGGCAACAGTGAAGTGCTGTCGGATGTCAAAGAGACTTTCTTCTCAGGCGATTCGGTTCAATTCCAGACTGAGGTGTCGCGATACATCGAGATGTTCGGAATCACTTCCGAAGACATTAAAAACCTTTCTGTGGCGGCCCTGATCGGTCAGATGATGGGGCTGACAAATGATGCCGCGGTCCTGAAGAATCTTCAGGCGATGATGGGCGCTGCCAATCGTAGCGGTGTTGCGACCGAAAAGGCAAGT
>JBCCFB010000017.1:0-46007 GCA_039029995.1 Planctomycetota bacterium | reverse complement strand
GAGCCCCCATGACACGAATCCGAAGATCACAGTGAAGACTGTAATGCTGAGCATCGCTTCAACTGCAAGAAACGCTATTGAGTCTGGTGCTTCCTGGCCGGAATCCATCATGTGACCGGTGTCCATGGAGCGTGCATTGATTTCCGCATTGACAGAAGCGAGTGACGTGTCGCCGGTTACTGACATGCGCCCACGACCACCAAGTTGCCCGGAAGCGTGCGTGTCACCGTTGAACCTGGTAGCGAAAATCGGATTGTCCGATGGCTGGATTCTGCTGTTCGTTGGTACATCGTTCATAACCTGACTCCTTAAGAATGGATGCCGTCCCCCCATCTGCGACTGAGAACCGGTCGATCAAGTGGGTTGCTGTGAACAGTGCGAAAACGAAGTGAGATTCATGCCACGGAAAACAGAAATTTTCTCAACCGGGGAAAGAACGGACTTTTGCACCCCATTTGCCGGGGAATTTTTGCACATCATTGTCGAATCATGCGCACTTGATGACGAATCGATCTTCGAATCGTGATTCATCTGCCGAACCCGTGTATCGTTTACTCCATGAACGAAGTGACTTCGATTCTTAATGCGATCGAAAACGGAGATCGGCTTGCGTCCGATCGGCTGCTGCCATTGGTGTACGAAGAGCTGCGGCGCCTGGCAAACTCCCGACTTTCCAACGAGCCATCGGGGCAGACGCTTCAAGCAACAGCGCTGGTACACGAAGCTTTTCTCAGGCTCGTCGAGCGACAGGACCAGCGGTGCTGGAACAGCAAAGGTCATTTCTTTGCAGCGGCAGCGATCGCAATGCGGCGAATCCTTGTTGACAATGCGCGCCGTAAACTGAGTCAGAAACGAGGCGGAAACCACAAACGCATCGGGGTTCAGAATCTGGATTTTGCAGATCCCAGTGACCCGGGACTTTTGACCGAGTTGAATTCGTGCCTGGAGCGTCTGGCCGGACTGGCTCCCGCAGTCGCCGAAGTCGTAAACCTTCGCTTCTTTGCCGGCCTGACCATCGAGCAGGTATCTTCTGCGCTTTCGATCAGTGTCAGAACCGCCAATAGACACTGGGCCTTTGCCAAGGCGTGGCTTTATTCCGAAATGAGTGACTCACAACTTCCACGATGATGCCATATGGACGAAAACCAGCGAATCATGGAAGCGTTCCATCTGGTGCTTGAACTCGCTTCGCATGAACAGCGGGAGAGGTATCTCGAAGAGCTTTCGCAAAAGTCAACCGAGTTGGCTGCAAAAGTGCGGAAGTTGATTGCCGCACATGAGAAGGCTGCGAGCTTTCTCGAGGAACCACCGACGTGGTCGGCAGTTTCATGCGAACACGAAACACGGCCACCTGCGTCGACGCGAACGAGCGAGCTGACTCGTTTTCAGAATCTGCCATGCGATTTCGGCAATTACGAACTTCTGGCGAAAATTGCGCATGGAGGCATGGGAGTCGTCTTTCGTGCCCGCCACAAAGCGCTCAATCGAATCGTGGCGATAAAGATGATCCTTTCCGGCGAACTTGCCGGAAAGGCTGAAGTCGAACGATTCCGCGTCGAAGCGGAAGCCGCCGGTAAACTGGACCACCGTGGAATTGTTCCGGTCTACGACATCGGATTTGTAGACGGGCAACATTACTTTTCAATGGCCTATGTCAGTGGCGAAAGCCTTTCCGAAAAAATTTCGAATAATCGGCCCGGTCCGCGCGAGGCAGCATCGCTGGTTGCAAAAATTTCAGACGCAATTCAGTTTGCGCATGACCATGGAATCGTACATCGCGATCTCAAGCCCGGTAATGTATTGATTGATGAAAACGGTGAACCGCGCGTTACCGATTTCGGGCTCGCAAAAAGAATTGAAGCCGATTCCAACCTGACCCTGACCGGCATCATCCTGGGTACGCCCGGCTATATGCCTCCCGAGCAGGCATCAGGTAAAGAAATTGATGCCAGCGCGGACGTCTATTCCCTTGGCGCAATTCTCTATGCGATGTTGACGGGAAAACCGCCGTTTGAGTCCGTATCACCGATGGAAACTCTGCTGCAGGTGATTCGCGAGGAGCCTGTTCCGCCGCGGACGATCGACCGGCAGATTCCAACCGACCTTGAGATCATCTGCCTCAAGTGCCTGGAAAAGGAATCAGCAGCACGATATTACTCTGCCAGTGAACTTTCGCATGACCTGCGAAGGTATCTGTCGGGGCATCCGATATCGGCTCGAAGTGATTTTCTACGACGAACAAGAAGATGGGCGATTGGTGAACCCGGACTCGCGACTCACCTTCTGGCCACCGTAGCAATGATCACGATCATCTTTGTCAACTGGATGCTGCTGGGATCAACAAAAGAAGATTTTGATGTACTGCTCAAGAACTCAGGGATTTTATCCAGCTGGGCAATCCTGTCGTTTGTATTTCAGAAGATTCAGAATCGCTTGAAGACGCGAAAGGCAATTCCTTATGCATGGTCAATCACGAATCAATTTATGCTTACCGTCGTTCTCGCGATGAACAGTCCGCCGCGCGGTTCGTTGACTTCGCTTTATGTTCTCATGTTAATATCCAGCAGTTTTTTCCGGCGCATGGACATCGTCCTTGTAACGACAGCCGCCTCGCTGGCCGGCTACTGCATCCTGGTCTGCTTGTTCTTTGTTGATTCCGAACTGTCCCACCGATCATATCTTGTGTTGCAGGCGGTAAATATTGCAGTCTCGGGACTGCTCCTCGGAGTACTCGCCCGTCGTCTCGAAAAATCTTCGGATGAAACGCTGAAATAGGGGCTGCGAAGCAGAAGACGCGGCCCGTTAGTGTGTTTACAGGACGTTATCCCCCGTTTCCGAGTGCGATAATTAGAAAGTTATCTTTCCGTTCGCTCTTGAGTAGTGTGGAAGAAAGCCGCCGTCATTCGTACGTCCTGACCCGATCGACCAGCATCATGAAAAAGCTAATCTCATCCCTCGCTATTTACTCTCTCGCCGTCACGGGCCTTTTGTTCACAAGCAACGCCTCCGCTGACTTGATCATTGATGATTTCTCAAGTGGCAGCGTCAGTACAACTACTGATGGTTTCCGCCTGCGTCATAACAACATTGACGGCGGCTGGCAGGCAGCGCGCCAGGGCGGTGGATCAGCATGGATGGTCAGTGGTGGAACACTTCAAAACTCCAGCACGGTCAATACAAACGGCTATCCGAATTATATTCCCGGTGAAGCACCCGTCGCGCAGGGAATCAGCCTTGCAGGCCTTGGCATCACGCCCGGGGCCACTGAGATTTTTGTCGACTTCGACTACGATGTTGCGGCAGGTGACACGCTCTACGTAACGCTTTGGGGTTACACAGGGACGTTTGACCCGGGAACAAGCACAATCTACGCCAACCTCGAAGCACGGTACGGACTTAGCAACAACGAAGGTAGTTCGACACTTGATGCCTTCAACCTGCTGGACGGAGCAACAACCGGCTTCGGTGGAACTACAAATCCATTTGCAACTTTGACGGGCAGCGGTTCCTTCAGCGGAACGATTGACCTTACAGCGCTCGCGATCCCGGGGGTCACCGAAGTCAGCGACCTCACCGTCATCTCACTGGGCTTTGGAAAGATGGAAGATGGACTGGCCGGAACAACTTCGATCGACAATCTGAGCCTGACCACGATTCCGGAGCCGTCCTCAATCGCGCTGATTGGAATGACAGTTCTTGGCATTGCTGCTCGCCGTCGTCGCTAGAATCAGACGTTGCTGGAAAAACGGACGACTGAAGATAGAGATTCGTCCAACGGGACAAACGCGGCCCGCCGTTCTAACGGCGGGCTTTTTTTTGTGCCTCAGACGCGAGCTGCATACTCGCGCATAAACTGTTTGAACATGGCGACAAACCGGTGCTCGTAGCGATACGGGTTTTGAAGCAGTGCAATGGTGCGCAGTGGCCGTTCTGTTTTGCGCTCACCTGTAAACGTCCGGTAGACTCGTCGCTTGCTTTTATCCAGTTCCCGCGCCATTGCCGGTATGATCGAGATCCCGTGATGCAGGGCAACGAGTTCCTGGATTGTCGCCAGCTGGTTGGTGCGCTCAATCGTCACCGGCGCGACAGATCTGCGCTGACAGAATTCGGCAATATTGTCTGAAAGGCAATGCTGCTGATCGAGGGTGATAAAAGGAAAGTCCTGAATGTCGGTCAGGCTGATCCGCTTCTTCTTTTCAAGATGATGCCCTTTGGGCATTACAAGAATCAGCTCTTCGTCAAAGAGCGATTCAACTTCCAGATATTTTTCATTGATCGGCAGCGCCACGATGGCCAGATCGACGTCTCCGTCGCGGCAAAGTCGAACGATGTTGCTGGTCGTATCCTCCTGAACCTGGACTTTGATGTCGGGAAACTTTCTGCCGAAGTCCCTTAGCACAGACGGCAGCAGGTAGGGAGCAATGGTTGGAATGACGGCTAGCCGGACCTGCATTCGATTGCTGGCCTCGTTAAGTTCTGCGAACGTGTCTTCGACCAGGTCACGGATCTGGTTTGCACGAACCAGAAAAAACTCACCGATCGCGGTAAGTTTGACCCCGCGCGGCTGACGCTCAAACAGCGGCTCACCCACGGCCGCTTCCAGCCTCTGGACCGACCGGCTGAGCGCGGGCTGTGAAATGCCGATCTCGATTGCGGCGCGTGTGAAGTTCCCGGCTTTGGCAACCGCCAGAAAACAGGAGATCTGATTGAAATCAAAATCACTTCTCATGGATCACAATCTATACATGCGTCACATGCATAGCAAGTATTATCGCCATGCATTGGAATCATAACACAAATAACCCGATACTTAGCTCGCGCAGGGTCGAGGTACCCGAACGTTTCCACTTCAGGAGTTGAACGATGAGTTTCCGAAATATAACTAGAAAGCGCAGCCGGCTCGGTTCAGCGCTAGTTGCGCTGGGAGTTCTTGGCGTCACGGGAATGCCACTGGCGGCACAGACCGAATATGTTTCGTCGCCGCATGAACCGGCAACCACTGCCCATGCGGGCATAGAAACCAATGAGCCGGGCAAATGCCCTTTCCTGCATGGCGATGGCGACATGGAACACACCATGGCCGGCAGCTACTCAAACAGGGACTGGTGGCCGGAGCAGTTGAACCTGCAGATACTGCATCAGAACTCGCCGGCCGGGAATCCACTCGGCGACGACTTTGACTACGCCGAAGCGTTTAACTCGCTGGACCTGGATGAAGTCAAAAAAGACATCGAGGAAGTACTCACGACCTCACAGGACTGGTGGCCGGCGGACTATGGTCACTACGGACCGTTCATGATCCGCCTCGCATGGCACAGCGCAGGAACTTATCGTGTAGGCGATGGTCGGGGCGGCGCCTCGGATGGAACAATCCGCTTCGCACCGCTTAACAGCTGGCCTGACAACGGAAACCTCGACAAAGCCCGTCGTCTGCTCTGGCCTGTAAAGCAGAAGTACGGCCAGAAGATTTCATGGGCCGACCTGATGATCCTGACCGGAAACGTGTCACTGGAATCAATGGGCTTTCAAACAATGGGTTTTGCCGGTGGTCGTGAGGACGTCTGGGAACCACAGACTGATATTTACTGGGGCCCCGAAAGCGAATGGCTTGAAGACAAACGGTACAGCGGAGAGCGTCAGCTGGAAAATCCTCTGGCCGCGGTTCAAATGGGCCTGATCTATGTCAATCCGCAGGGCCCCAACGGCAACCCTGACCCGATGGCTGCCGCTGCTGACATTCGCGAGACTTTCGGCCGGATGGCGATGAACGATGAAGAAACCGTCGCTCTGATCGCCGGCGGGCACACGTTCGGCAAAGCCCATGGTGCGGCAGATCCCGGCGAGTATGTCGGCGCGGAACCTGAAGGAGCAACAATTGAAGAACAGGGCTTCGGCTGGACAAGCACCTACTCCAGCGGCAATGGCGGCGACACGATCACTTCAGGACTCGAAGGTGCGTGGACGACGACTCCCGCAGAATGGTCGCACGACTATTTCAGCAACCTGTTTGAGTACGAATGGGAACTGACCACCAGTCCTGCGGGCGCAAAGCAGTGGAAGCCGGTTGGTGACGAGGGAGCCGGAACGATTCCCGATGCTCATGACAGCAACGTCTACCATCAGCCGATGATGTTCACGACTGACCTCGCGTTGATCACCGACCCGGCGTATCTCGAAATCTCCAGAAGATTCCATGAGAACCCGGAACAGTTCGAAGAAGCATTTGCCCGCGCGTGGTACAAGCTGACTCACCGCGACATGGGTCCCGTCGCGCGTCTTCTGGGGCCTGATGTTCCCGAGGCCCAGCTATGGCAGGACCCTGTTCCTGAAGCAACGCTTCTGCCGATCACTCCAAACGACATTGCGGGCCTGAAAGAACAGATTCTGGCTTCTGGCCTTTCCGTCTCAGAGCTTGTTTCGGTCGCATGGGGATCGGCTTCGACATTCCGCAACACCGATAAACGGGGTGGTGCAAACGGAGCGCGAATCCGCCTTGCTCCACAACGCGACTGGGCAGTCAATGATCCAGAACAGTTGAACGGCGTTCTTGAAGTTCTGGAAGAGATTCAGAATAGATTCAACTCCGCCAATTCCGCCAAAGCCGTCTCGATGGCTGACCTGATTGTGCTCGGTGGATGTGTTGCCATCGAAAAAGCCGCTGCTGAAGCAGGCCATAATGTCTCCGTCCCATTCACTCCCGGCCGTACTGACGCAACCGCCGAGATGACCGATGAGATTTCTATTGCGGTTCTCGAACCGACCTCCGATGGATTCCGGAACTACCAGAGCGCAGATGACCTGCACATCGCTGCGGAGAAACTGCTGGTTGACCGGGCAAATCGCCTTTCGCTTTCTGCTCCGGAAATGACTGCCCTCGTCGGCGGTCTCCGCGTTCTTGGAGCTGCTGGCAGCGACGACAACGATGTCGGTGTCTTTACAGACAACGAGGGCCAGTTGAGCAACGACTTTTTCGTCAACCTGCTCGACATGAGCACCGTCTGGAAAAAGTCGAGCGAAAACGATCACCTTTTTGAAGGACTTGATCGCGATTCCGGTGACCTGAGATGGACCGCGTCGAGAGCTGACCTGATCTTCGGATCGAATTCCCAGCTCCGTGCGATCTCGGAAGTGTATGCGGCGAGCGATGGGGAAGCCCGATTTGTAGAAGACTTTGTTGCCGCCTGGGACAAGGTGATGAATCTGGACCGTTTTGATATCAAATAAGCTTCGGCTTTGCGACAGAACCCTAAGACCCGTCAGCGCTGCTGGCGGGTCTTTTTTTGTTCCGGAAACTACGACCGAAAAGGGGTTAATGTAGTCAGTTGCCTTCACTAAACTGATCTGCCGAAAAATACGCCACCGGCAAACGAACGAGCGAAAAGTGAACACAAAAAGTGTGCCCCAGACGGAAAACGGAACAGAGGCCAGATTGCCCTGGATGGATAGATTCCGCGATGACCTGATTGGAACCATTGACGAGCAGATGCGGGCAACGGCAAAACTGCTTCCGGCATCCTACTTTGCCACCGTTTCTGAAGATGATCAGATCGCGCAGTTAAAAGCGTTGATGGCGATGCGCATTTGTGAGATCCGACAGGAAGTCATGTTGCGTCAACGTGACGGTCGCAAGATTACCGTCATCGCTCATGAAAACTACGCAGGTTTTCTCGCTGGCTTGATCGAACGTCTTCCCGAGGTCGGTGATCTGGTCGGCGCGAAAATCTTCTCATCCAAAGACGGTCAGTTCGTCATTGATATCTTCGAGTTTGAAACCGAAGCACCTGCAGACGAGGAACGCTCTCTGTCGCCGGAAGAAGAAGAAACAGTTGAGCAGGTTGTCAGTCTGACTGAGATTCCCACCGATCGGGTTCGCAAATTCGTAGCAGGCTATCGTCCGGGCAGTGAAATTCTGGGACTGCAAGAAGAACTCGCAAAGCAGATTCGTGTTCTTGATCAACAGCGCCATCCAAACGAGCTGAATGTTGTCTGGCAGCATTCACCGGTTCCTGATGGGCACATTGATAAGGAAGAAACCGCCAAACAATACGCGAAGGTGGTTGTCTCATCAGGCAACGCAACGACTCGTTCTGTGTTCGCACGGGCTGCTCAGTTTTTTGCGCGGTATCAAATCGACATCGTTCGCGCGTTCTGCGAAAACATCCAGCTAAGCGCTGACCAGAACGTCGCGTTGCTGACGTTCCACATCTGTATTGAACAGGAAGCATTTGATGTTGCGAGAAGCCGCGCCGGCTCACGTTACAGTGAGGTGCTGGACGGTGATTTCCTGAGATCACAGCTGTTGAATTTCCTCAGGGTTGACGGCGACGTTGTGCGCGACCGCGTTTCACTTGGTAACAATCTGGATTCCCACTTCGGCGATCTGTTGCAGGCCGAGCTGTTCTGTGCTTTCGCACGGATGATCCAGCACCACGTGTCATTCGTGAAGGGTCTTGAGCCGACCGCGGAACAAGTTGTCGCACGGATGCTGAAGAACGACGCTTTGACACGCCAGTTAATCTGCAACTTCCTCGGTCGATTCGGGGAAAACGGAAATACCGAAGGCGAGTTCAATCTGGACGCGATCAATGACAATCTCGATCGTGCAATCCTCAAGTCGTTTCATAGTCTCGCTACGGGAATCGACAGGTGCAACCTTCACCTTGAACGGCGGCGCTGTCTGGCTTTCCGGATTCCAGGGGAGTTGTTCTCCAGTGACAGCGGCGAGACTCCATTCGCAATTTTCTATATTTATGGGCAGGACTTCGACGGATTTCATGTACGTTTCCGCGATGTGGCGCGCGGCGGCATGAGAATTGTCCGCACAAGAAACCGTGAACACTTCCTGTTTGAATCATCAAGAACCTTCGACGAAGTCTATCGCTTGTCGTCGGCTCAGCAACTCAAGAACAAAGACATTGCTGAAGGTGGGGCCAAAGCCGTTATCGTGTTGAATCCCGGGCTGTCACCGGACCGGGCCGGGCGAGATTTTGTCGACGGCATTCTGGATCTACTGGTCCTGCAGTCCGAGACAACGCCAGCGGATTGCGAATGCGGCTCACAGGAATTCCTCTACCTTGGCCCGGATGAAAACGTAACCAATCAGTTGATCAACTGGATCGTTGATCGGGCGCGCGAACGTGGCTATCCCATCCCGAGCGCTATCATGAGTTCGAAACCGGCTACGGGAATCAACCACAAGGAATTCGGCGTTACCAGTGAAGGCGTCACCGTCTTTCTCGATCGCGCGCTTGTTGAATGTGGACTCGAGCCGCGAAACAAACCCTTCACCGTCAAACTGACTGGCGGACCGGACGGAGATGTAGGCGGAAACGAGATCCGCATCCTCGTCCGTGAATATGGTGAGAACGCGCGAATCATCGCGATCGCGGACGGAACCGGAAGCGCATACGATTCCGATGGACTGAATCAAACAGAGCTGTTGCGACTGGTCGAAGCAGAGCAGGGAATCGCTAATTTCGATGCGTCACTTCTGCGTGGTGCCGGGGCAAAAGTCGCGGGACTCGATTCTGAAGATGATGTTGCCAGACGCAACAACATGCACTTCATGTATCCATCTGACGTTTTCATCCCGGCTGGCGGTCGACCTTCTGCCATCAATGAGAACAACTGGGAGATGTTCCTCGACGAAAGTGGAACTCCGAAATCCGGCATCGTTGTTGAAGGTGCAAACCTGTTCATTACCGAAGGTGCGAGAGAACATCTTTCGCAAGCCGGGACCGTGATCGTGAAGGACAGCTCAGCCAACAAGTGCGGCGTGATCTGCAGCAGCCTCGAGATTCTCGGCGGTATCCTTCTGCCGGAAGCAGAATTCATCGAAATCAAAGAGCAGTATGTTGAGCAGGTGCTGGCGATTCTACGCTCTCTGGCGAGTATCGAAGCGATCAGCCTGTTTAACGAAAAACGTCGTCAGCCCGATCGGTCGCTTCCGAAAATCAGCATCCTCATCAGCCGTCAAATCATCCGAGTAGCCGACCAGATCGCTGAGAGCTTTGACGACTGGGATGAACAGGAACACGCGATCGCCGACGATTTCATTCTCGACTTCCTTCCGGATTCGCTGATCGAAAAAGCCGGCCCCGAAGTGACCAGAAAGATTCCAGCCAACTACCGGAAGCAGCTGGTCGCGTCGATTCTGTCTTCCCGTATTGTCTACAGGGAAGGATGCCAGAACATTGAAAAGCTGGAGTCTGAAGACCTGCAGGAGTTGATTCGGAAACAACTGGTGTACGAGCATCAGGTACGCCAGATGATCAACGAAGTCAAAGCCTCGAACATCGAAGACAAAGACAAGTTAGTCTCGATCCTCGATCACGCAGGCGCACGAGCGCAGCGCGAATTGAAGTTGTAAGCTCGGGAGTCACTGAATCCACGGAACTGCTTTTTGCCCGGGCGATGCCGCGCGTTCGTACGGTATCCATTCGAACGGCCTGTCGTCGATAGGCTTTGCCAATCTCAAGTAGAACCAGATCCTATGAATGCCCCGGGGACAACTTCGAGACCTGTGCACAACGGCTAAGTCATTCACGACATGCCGTGGAATCGGGCTCCGTTTTGCCGCTTCGAAACGGACTGATTCTCCAAAGTGTCGTTAAATCCTACCCATCTCTCTTCTGCAAACCGCACGTCCCTCTTCCGTGTTGTCTGTGTCTTCGGTGGTCCTATTTCGGCCCTATCTTTTTGCCTTTGCGCCGTGTAAAAAACGGCTTTCTCAAACCACTTAGAACCACTCTCAAAAACACCCTTTGGAGATGGAGATAAATATGTCCACTGCCGACATCGACAAATGCCCCGTGATGGGCAACCCGAAAGCCCGCCACACTGCTGCCGGAGCGCTTTCGAATTCTGACTGGTGGCCGAATCAGCTGAATCTGAAAATGCTGCACCAGAACCAGCCATGCACCAGCCCGATGGGTGACGACTTCTGCTATGCGGAAGAGTTCAACAAGATCGACCTCGAAGAGCTGAAGGCTGAAATCATCACCGTCATGACGACTTCGCAGGACTGGTGGCCGGCTGACTACGGTCATTATGGCCCGCTGTTCATTCGTATGGCCTGGCATAGCGCAGGCACCTATCGAGTAGGTGACGGTCGCGGTGGTGCTTCATCGGGAACGCTTCGTTTCGCTCCGCTTAACAGCTGGCCGGATAACGCCAACCTGGACAAAGCACGTCGCCTGCTTTGGCCTGTCAAGAAGAAGTACGGTCGCTCTCTTTCGTGGGCTGACCTGATGGTCTACACCGGCAACGTTGCTCTCGAGCATATGGGCTTTGAGACTCTAGGTTTCGCCGGAGGTCGCGAAGACGTCTGGGAGCCGGAAGGCGATATCTACTGGGGCCCGGAAAGTGAGTGGCTTGGTGACAAGCGATACACGGGCGATCGCGAACTTGAAACTCCACTGGGCGCAGTGCAAATGGGCCTGATCTACGTCAATCCGGAAGGCCCGAACGCTGAACCTGATCCTCAGGCTGCCGCGCACGACATTCGGGAAACGTTCGGCCGCATGGCAATGAACGACGAAGAGACCGTTGCTTTGATCGCCGGTGGTCACACGTTCGGTAAAGCCCATGGCGCCGCGAACGACGGCGAGTACGTTGGTCCGGAACCCGAAGGTGCAGGAATCGAAGCGCAGGGTTTTGGCTGGGAAAATAGCTTTGGCTCTGGCAAAGGAAACGATTCGATCACCTCCGGCCTTGAAGGCCCATGGACCAGCAAACCGACCGAATGGGACAACGAGTATTTCGACAACCTGTTCAACTACGAATGGGAACTCACGCACAGCCCCGGCGGAGCTCAGCAGTGGACGCCTAAGGGTGGCGGCGATGTCGCCGTCCTTGAAGCCCCCGCATCTCACAACGGTGGCGAAGCGCAGAAGGTCATGATGTTTACGACGGACCTCGCTCTGCGAATCGATCCTGATTATGAGAAGATCTCCCGTCGCTTCCATGAGAACCCGGCTGACTTTGCAAAAGCATTTGCCGAAGCGTGGTACAAGCTGACTCACCGCGACATGGGTCCGGTATCACGGTGCCTGGGTTCCAAGGTTCCCGAAGCACGTGTCTGGCAGGATCCGGTTCCAGCTTGCGATCACGAGCTGATCGGGGATTCTGAAGTTGCGGACCTGAAAGCGAAACTGCTTGATTGCGGACTTTCGATCAGCGAACTCGTGCGAACAGCGTGGTCAGCTGCATCGACTTTTCGTTGTACCGATCTGCGTGGCGGTGCAAACGGTGGACGACTACGTCTTGCTCCGCAGAAAGACTGGGTGGCGAACCATCCCGAAGAGCTTTCCAGGTGCATCGCGGCTCTGGAAAAGGTTCAAGCCGACTTCACTGCGACTGGCAAGACCGTTTCGTTCGCGGACGTAGTCGTGCTTGGTGGTTGTGCAGCGGTTGAAGCCGCAGCGAAAGCAGCCGGCAAAGACATCACTGTTCCGTTTTCGCCCGGCCGGACCGATGCGACTGATGAGATGACTGACGTTGAATCGTTCGGTCATCTTGAGCCTTCGGCTGATGGATTCCGCAACTACTGCTCACCGGAGCACACACGTCCTGCTGAGGAGCTGCTGGTAGACAAAGCTCACTTGCTGAGTCTGACGGCTCCGGAGATGACAGTTCTAGTCGGTGGTCTACGTGCGATGAACGCGAACCATGGCGAGTCCAATCTGGGTGTCTTCACTGACCGTCCGGGTCAGCTCACAAATGACTTCTTCGTGAACCTGCTGGATATGGGCGTCGAGTGGAAGAAACACGCTCAATGCCCGCACATTTTCGAAGGTCGTGAAACCGGCTCTTCGGACGTGAAGTGGCAGGCGTCAGGTGCTGACCTCGTGTTCGGCTCCAACAGCCAGCTCCGGGCTATCGCAGAAGCCTATGCTTGCGACGACGCTTGCGACCAGTTCGTCAACGACTTTGTGGCAGCCTGGGACAAAGTGATGAACCTTGATCGTTTCGATCTCGCGTAGGCTCATTTGATCATGATGATTTCAAAAGCCCGTCATTGCTGACGGGCTTTTTTTATTCGTGGTCCATGAGGTTGAAAGGCGCCCCCAACGCTGCAGGTGTTGCCACCCATCTAAGGGAAGTTGAGCAGGCATGATTGAGAAGCTGAGCGTGTCTAACAGAATCAGGTTTAACACAACCGGATAACAAAATTGGACACGGCCGGGTTTCTATGCGAATCTTTACCGCCTAAATCCGACGGATTGATCGCTAATACGCGCTCCGGCGGCATGAGTAGGTCCGACATTAGCTGGCAACGAATTCGTATAGAACGAAACGAAGAAAAATGAAATACGTTTGTGTCATGAAGTTCCTGACATTGCCTGTTGTTTTTTTGGTGAGCCTGTTTTCGACTCAACTTCTTTCCGCGCAAACGACAACAGGTGAGTTGTCATCGGCAGATGGAACGATTGAAACTGGCGCGTATTTCGACGAAACCACCATTGATGTGGTCGCCGGCCAGCAACTCAGCATCACTTTGACTTCGAGCAACTTTGACACATTTCTTATTGCCGTCGCACCTTCAGGCGACGCGCTTGAGAATGACGACTCTGATGGAATAACAGAATCCCAGCTTAACTTCACCGCAGACGAATCCGGCCAATGGAAGATCATTGTCACATCGTATAAGCCCGGTGAAACCGGGAACTACGAATTGAAAGTATCGGGAGTAGCAGCTCCCACGCCGGACGCGGATTTCACAGATTCCGGAACACTTGGCGAAGGTGACAGTCAACTCGGATCAGGTGAGTGGTTTGACGTCTATACACATAGTGGGCAGGCCGGTGATCCATGCACGATCGTCATGTCATCCGGCAATCTGACTCCGTACGTCATCATCGAATTTCCTGACGGAGACGAACAGGAAGAAATCGACGCACATAACTATGACGGTACGAACGCAGTGCTCACTCTTCGCCTTCCTCAAACGGGCGAGTACCGGATCCTGGCAACTACGCATGAACCCGGTGAAAGTGGTGACTACCTCATCACGATTGACGAATCGATGCGTTTTCTTCCGCTAGGGAACGACGAGACCGTTGTCGCAGAAGGAACCCTGAATGAGGGTGATTCGACCTTCAGCACCGGAGAGTATCGCGAACTGTTTCAAATAGAGACCAGCAGTGGAGATCAGATCGAAATCGAACTCGATTCCGAGCAGTTCGATCCCTACCTATCTCTGTTCACGCCCTCAAATGGCCGAATCCGGAACGATGACGGGGGAGACGGTAGCAACAGCAGGGTGGTAATCCCGAGCACCGAGGCTGGCATTTACCGGATCTATGCAACTACTTACGAACCGGGAGAATCCGGCGACTACTCAATTGAGATCACTAGCCGGTCGAGATCCGCGCTCAGGGAAGTCGTGTTGAATCAACCTGTCGATGGCGAACTCAGGAACGGTGATGAGGAACGGAGCCCCGGCCAGCTGGTCGATCTCTTCAGATACGAGGGCGCTGCCGGTGACAGTCTTCAGGTTGACATGCAAGCGGGATTCGACACAAAACTGTACGTGATTTCTCCATCGGGCGTTGAGTATTACAACGACGACATCAGTGACGGCAACAGAAATTCACGCGTTCAAATACAACTGCAGGAAACGGGCACGTATCGCATCGAAGCGACCTCTTACGATTCCGGGAAAACCGGCGAGTACTTTTTGAATCTCAGTGAGTTTGTCTACGTCGCACCTGAACCGTCAGAATACGACGAAAGGCTGTTCGGTGTCTTCGCGGGCAATACCTACTACTCAGACGATGACGTTCTGAACTTCTGCGCCGAAGATGCAATCACCATACGCGATGCACTGGAGAGCGAATGCGGAATGAACTCCGGTGACTCTCACTTGATGTTGGCGGTCAAATCCGGGGTCAGCGTTCCCGACGAAGCCATTCAATCGAGTGCTGAGAACTTTCAGGCGGCGATCGCTGATGTCGCTTCGGAGGCTGGACCGGGCGATATCGTTTTCATCTTCTATTCGGGACATGGTGGCAGGTACCCGCGAGAAGATACTCCACCAACGGATGCGGACGGAATCGATGAGACATTGGCTTTCCCCGATTTCAGTATTACCGATGATCAACTTGCGGAGATGTTGTCAGCGATCGATGACGATACGCTTGTCATCCTCGTACTTGACTCCTGCTTCAGCGGTGGATTTGCGAAAGACATCGTTTCCAGGCCCAATCGCGTCGGCATCTTTTCATCGGAAGAAGACACGACTTCGCTGACAGCCGGAAAGTTTGAAGCCGGTGGATATCTTTCCCGCTTCTTTGCTGACGCAATCGAAGACGGTGAAGCCGACACGAATCAGGACAGCCAGTTCAGCGCACATGAGATCTATCACTACCTGCGCAGACGCTACGACACGGAACTTACTGCTGACGCTCCCGCGGCTGAACTGACCGACGACTACATTCAGGCGGGCGATAACTTTGACTATCAGAACCTGGTAACAGACGACAGCGTACCGCCAGGCAACCCGATCCTTTTCCGCAGATAACCTCAATGCAAGTGAGAGTGTCATGAACGTCAAAGAACTGTTCGATCGAATGGCCGGCCAGTGGGAAGGGAATTGCAAGACATGGTTCCGTCCCGATGAGCTCGCGGATGAATCATCTGTTTCCGGTAACATTGAAACGGTGATGTCGAACTTCCTGAGACATACCTATACCGGATCCATGCAGGGAAACCCCAGACGCGGTGAAGAACTGATCGGGCATGACGAGATTGTCAGTAAGTTCCGCGTATCATGGATCGACGATTTTCACATGAGTAAGGCGATCATGTTTTCCGAAGGCGAAGCCGTCGATAACGGCTTCAGCGTTTTTGGACACTACGAAGTCGGACAAGGGCAGCAACCGTGGGGATGGCGTACTTCGTATCAAGTCATCGATGATGACCACCTGACGATCACGGCCTACAACGTCTTTCCTGACGGAAAAGAAGCGAAAGCCGTTCAGACGGAATATCAACGACGACAATAACCGGGTGAAGCAGAGCTCATTACACCGTCTGCGCTAACTGCCTAGCTGCAGCCACTGGTAGACAAAAATGAGAAATGCGAATTCGGGAATATCTTCCTGCGCCTCATCGCTGATCGCCGGGAATCCGCCAACCTGGTTTCCTCGATAAAAGTCTTCGATGGACCTCCGCTGAAATAGATAAAACTGTTGTTGCGGACGGTAAAATTCAAGCAGGTCTATTCCCGCCTGACCATGCACATTTAGAAACCCGAAACCGGCATAGTAAAAAGCGACTTTGTCATTGCCGCCACCTGCATCGACGTTGACAAAACCATTGGCAGTGGCCGAAAACCAGAGGATGTAATCGCGCCCCGCATGCGAATTGATCTCTACAGGCCCCATGATTCCGGTATCACCGCCGATATAGACTGCGTCATCACCCTGGAAGGTATTGATAGAAAGGCGGCCTGCGAACGTGGTACCTATGGTGATCAATGAGTCGTTCCCGTGCCGTGTGCTTATCTCTGTATCACCATTCACCCAGACGGTATCAAAAATCAAGCCGACTGAATCGCTACCTATTGAGTCAATCTGCAAGTCACCATGAAAAGTCAGATACTCTTCATCGCCCTCTGAGAAGACCACCACCTTATTGCCCGTTCCTAGACTCATAGCCATATCACCGGTGAATCCGTCAACAACGAGAAACGGTTGTCCATTGAAAGTCGTTTTTTCATCCAGGCGGTAGAAGATGACCTGCGCTGCGACGTTGCCCGGCACAATGGCGAATGACTGGTTCGAGTTGTTCTGCCCGGATACGAGCAGATCCACACCGGTTTTCTGAACCGTGATATCGCCCTCCGCCAGAGCTCTGGAAGCACATGGAAAACATATCGACAAAATCAGTGCGCAAAGAAGGTGCTTGTGCATAACGAGCCCGGATGGTGAGAAAAGGATGATGAGAGAAAAGGAGGAGTAGTGGCAACAGCGGATGGTAGGCAGCGAGGGCTATGTTTAGTGCTCTCGAGATTAGTAGTTACCGCCGCGTCGGTTAACTACAGGCCAAATACTAACAGCAAGTGTGTGCAAGTGAATTGCAAGCCGTTGGCATGAAACTTTACGTGTTCTCTAAAATCGCGACGAGCCGTCCTTTTTGCCGAGGAGCAAAGGACTTTTGACAGCGAATCACGGTGCCGGACTCAACGCTGTGGAAGGCCGGGAAACCGGTTCCTGCAAGGTGCGTTAGACACCTGGTAGCGTGGACCATTCGCATGTTGCGAAGCGCCCCTACTTCTGCACTAATACCCGCACTCGTGCTCTTCCTCAGCTTATCAAGCTTTCCCCATGCCCCTTCCGCTACCGCACTTTCCGGATATCGAGAGGCTTCAATTTGCTTTGGAGGCCGGCAAGATCGGTATCTGGGAATGCAACCACCAGCTGCAGATGATTCGCTGGTCGCATACCGTTGCGAAGATGGTCGGGCTACGCGAAGACCAACTCGAAGTTTCCTATGAGGAATTCTTCGCGATCGTGCATCCGGACGACCTGCCTTCTGTGCAGCAGGCTCTGCTCAATACGTTTGAAACTCACGAGGAATTTCTTGTCGAGTACCGGGTAATCTGGCCTGACGGCACGGAGCACTGGATTGAAGACCGTGGCAGCGTTGTCGTCCCGGAAGATGGAAGCCCTCCATCCACGATCAGAGGAGTTGTCGTTGATATTGATTCGCGAAAACGAAAAGAACGGACGCGGCTTCTCGATGCAAGACTCAATCGAGCGGCGCGCTACAGTGCACTCGGTGAGATCACAGCGGGAATGGCGCACGAACTCAACCAGCCTTTAACGGCAATTGTTTCGTCGGCGGAAATTCTGACTCAGACTCGTGCTGTTGAAGAGCATGTCAGGTCCACGGCAATCGAGCTGATGTGCGAATCTGCATTCCGGGCAAGTAACATTGTTGCCCGGCTGCGAAGCCTTGTTCGCAAAGCAGGACTGATGCCCGCGCTCGTCTGCCCCAACCAATTGATCTCCGATACGCGCGAAATTGTCGAATTCGCTCTGATGCAGGGGCAGACGAAGCTCCGGTTTCAACTGGATCGGAAGGTTCCTCAAATGAATCTGGATTCGATTCAGATTCACCAGGTGCTCGTGAATTTAATCAACAATTCAATCGAAGCAATGCAGGGTATTCCTGCAGCTCAGAGAACGGTCAGAATTTCGACGGATCTGATATATGACCGACTTCGGGTCACAGTGACTGATTCCGGTCCGGGTGTTTCGGTTGAAGATCCCGCAAAACTGTTCGAACACTTCAGTAGCGGCAACAGCAAAGGCCTTGGAATCGGCCTTCCAATCTGCAAGTCCATCATTGAATCCCACGATGGAACGATCTGGCTGGAATCGAGCAGTGATGCCGGTGCCACCTTCTGTTTCGAAATACCTGTCGAGGGAGTCATGGATGGACATAACACCGATCCATCTGATTGACGACGACCGGCATGTCCGGGAATCACTCTGCCTGAGTCTCCGCGCCGAAGGCTTCCTCGTCCTGGAATACTCGCATCCGTCCGAGTTCATCGCTCGTATGGACTCAGGTACTCAAGGATGCGTGCTGACTGACCTCATGATGCCGGATATTGACGGCGTTCAATTGCTGGAACAAGTTCGCGAAGATGGATCCGAAATCCCCTTCATCTTCATGACGGGGCACTCCGACCACCCGGCTATTTCGTCGCTGATCGAACAGGGGCTATCAGTACTTGAAAAGCCGTTTCGACGAGAGCAGTTGCTCGAAGCTGTAATACGGGCTCATTCACAATGAGAACCTTGTCCGGGGATCATGGGTGCAATGTCGACAAGGTTAACTGGATCTCCCAGTGCGTTGTAATGACGTTTTCCAGCCGGGGAACACCTTCCACGATGCCGCTGCGGATCAAGCAATGATACATATTTTGTCCTGACTTTTTCTTACTCACGGACGGATCGAAGTTCAGAATTTTATCGGAAGTTCAGCAAAAATGAGCTGAACGTCCCGCATTGCAGTCGTGTGCCGGTTTCCGATCACCGTTGCGTGCCGCCGGTCTAGATGCAAAATTATTGTCATGCTCAGATCGCAGGACTGAGTCGCAATGCCTGTCATGAAGAGCAGACGCACCTTCTGCAAATCGCTGCCGGGCAAACACTCTTCTCTTTCTGTATTGGCTGTCAGGATGACCCAGCACTTTTCTACGATCGGAATTCGTGGCGACCGGGCGCAGACAAAATCGTTGAAGCTGTTGCTGCTTTCTACGTCGCTGGTCTGCTTTCTTTCGATCATGTTCCCTTCCGGTGAAGGCCAGTTCTTGCGAACGCTGGTCTCGATCATCACCGGTTCCTACCTTCTATCAGTCCTTTTGTATCTATCCCGCAGCCGCAATGTTGATTCGGCGATGTATTTTGCATCGCTGGGTGCGATGCTGTCCCTATTCAGCCATTTCGTTTATTCCGGCGAAATTTTCTACCTCGCGATCTCGGTCACGGTTCCGGTCGCATCCTCGATCTACTTGAATGTCAAATCCTCTATCCTTTTGTTGATCACCTATACCGTTGGCGTCATTTCCGCTTGCCTCATAATTGAATCCGGGATCTGGCAACCGATAAATTTCAGCGCCGGCTACATCGGAAACCTATGGATAGCAACGATTGTCGTTGCCCTTGTGGCAATGACGGTCACAATTGCCTCCGTCTGGAACCGCCATCTTTCGAACAAGTACGAAACGATCGTCAACGGTTACTGCGACGGAATCATTGAGTCTGATCAACATGGCAGGATCATGTCAGTCAGCGGCAAGTTCTTTAACCGCTTTGACCAGATGAATTCACGGTGGGGTGGACTGAGTGTTCTCGATCTTGTTGATGAATCGTCAACCGAAGATCTCAAACAACAACTCGAAGGCAGAATGCCCTTCGGCATGCAGACGAGAACGCAACTTCCCGATGGCGAGGAACGCTGGATACGGCTGTTCGGGGCTACCGCCAATTCCCGCAGCAGTGATGCTCCGCGCTGGATCCTCGGTGTGGAGGATATCAACCAGGAAGTTCTCAACCGCAACCGGCTGAACGAGGTTTCAAGGCTGGAAAGCCTCGGCGAACTGTGCGGGGGATTAGCCCATGACTTTAACAACCTGCTGACAGTCACAGGCATATACGCGGCGATGGTCAAGGATCCCGATCTTCGCCAGAAGCTTGAACATGCGAATTCCGAAGCGATTCAGTTGACCAGCCAGCTCCTTGCCTTCGCCCGCCAGCAGCACGCGGACAAGAAGGTCGTCGATCTAAGTCATTACCTTCACTCAATCAAAATCGTGATTGACCGGCTTGTTCCGGCAAGCATACATCTGAACTGGGACATCGAAAGAGACTGTCATGTCCTCTTTGATTCCGCGGAGATTCAGCAGGTACTGATCAATCTGGTTTCCAATTCGATTCATGCGATGCCTGCAGGTGGAGAGTTGACAATTTCGCTTTCGACTACGGGTCGGACCAGCTATTCAAGCATTTATGACGTAGAGGCCAGGATTGAAAATATGGTCGAGCTGTGCGTCACCGATACAGGAACGGGAATGACGGACGAAGTACGACGGCGCGCGCTTGAGCCGTTTTTCACAACCAAGCCCCGTGGCGAAGGAACAGGAATCGGACTGTCCACCATTCACGGACTGGTCACAAGTTGCGGCGGACAGGTCACGATTTCGTCCGTTCCAGGTTCAGGAACCGGCGTCACGATCAGCTTGCCACTGATTCAATCGGACACGGATTTCTGGAAAGATCTCGAGTTCGAACAAAATGCTCCCGTTGGCACAGCCGAAGAGCTTACGGGAAGGATTCTGCTGGTCGAGGACCGGGAAGCATTAAGACGCGCAATCTCCTCGACGTTGCAGTCGGCAGGCTACGAAGTGTTCGGTTATCCCGATGCCGAATCGGCGCTGGAAGCAATTGGCGAAATTCCCCGAATCGACGTTCTGGTCAGCGACATCGTGCTCCCGGGGATAAGCGGAGTTGACTTGAAGGCGCGATTTCGCGAATTCGATCCCCGCTGTAACGTGATCCTGATGTCCGGATATCAGCAGGCGTGCAGTGCTGACGAAATGAATGAAGAGCACGGACGATTCATCAGAAAACCGTTCCTCGTAAACGAACTCATCGACTTGATCGAGTCATTGCTGAAGCAGAAAAAAGTTCACTGACGACCAGCAACCCGGATTGGAAATTACGAATCAGTCATCACGTTGAACGCGAACGGAAATAAACCGGGATAGAAGCCGGCCCAGCTTTTCAGATTCACTCCACGTCAAATCCGCCCCGATGTCCCACCACTCGATGCCACCCGGGGTTCTGACGCGGACTTTGACCGTCCCCATTCGCCTGGTGCGCTCACCGTACACGATGTAGAGCCTGACAACAGCATTGATAACGTTCGACATCGGCACAGCGCGTTCTGGTCTTGGAATGACGGCCGGCCAACGTGAGATGGTGACCTTGCTGGAATCGATCGTGAACCTCTCCCGAATCATAACGCTGCTTGCCAGAAGGAAACTGCAAACAACCGAACATCCGATGATCCACGGCCAGCGGTGAGTTTTGTGCGGGTCGATAAACCACGTCCCGATAGCGAACATGAAACAGCCGATCATGCCGAGGCAGCCGAATGACGGGGCAATGTAAATGCTCGGCCAGGAGACGCGCAGTGAATCACCCGACGCGATCCATTTTGTTCCCAGCCAACCACCGCCCCGGATATCGGGAAACCCCGTCTTTTTTGTCTTATCACGATTACGCATAACATTCAGCAGTGATCGAAACACGAGGGGAGACGCGAACTGAGTGCACTGATTACTGAGTGTATTGATTGTAGCAATCCCGGATTATCTGTTCCGCAGATTATCAAATCGGTTTCGGATAACCGGACTGTCCTACGTCAGCTGTAATTTTGGGTTAGCATGGGGCGGCTTCCCTTTGCCCACTCCATCCTGCTATAGACCGCGACATGAAAAATATCCGCCGGCTTCCGGTTGCCTGCTTCCTACTCTGCGTGCATGCCCTTACCACAACCGCTGTCGCGCAAACTGATAACGAGCAACCTGATATCGTTTTCATCCTGCTTGATGACCTGCGATGGGACGGAGTCTCTTATGAGGACCACCCTTATGTCAGGACGCCGAATATCGATGCACTTCGCGCACGCGGAGCAAACATGCGCAACGCGTTTGTGACGACTTCGATCTGCTGTCCGTCGCGAGCCACGTTTCTAACCGGGATGTATGCCAGTCATCATGGAGTGATCGACAACGAGACATCGGAATACAATCCGGAAGTCACGCCTCCTGTGACCCGGTACCTTCAGCAAGCCGGATACAAAACCGCCATGATCGGCAAGTGGCATATGGGGCAGAACGGCCAGCCGCGTGAGTACTTCGATCACTGGATCAGTTTCAAAGGGCAGGGGAAGTACTTTGATCAGATGTTCAATATCAACGGCAGGCAAGTGCAACGAGAGGGATATACGACCGACATCCTTGCCGACATGGCAATAGATTTCATCGATTCGCAATCTGCGGATCAGCCGTATTTCCTGATGCTGTCCCACAAAGCAGTCCATGAACCGTTTCAGCCGGCTCCCCGGCATGCCGATGCCTTCGGCGCGGAAACGATGCCGCTTCAACCGCCAAGCTGGTCCAGCGATATGCGCAACAAACCTGAGTGGCAGCGCAGGCAACTGATCCGTGACGTCCGTTGGGACTGGAGAACCCGTGATGCAGAGAACGAAACTGTTCCCGCGATCATCGAGCCGACCGAATGGGAAGAGGACGGACGTTCGGTCGAACAGTACAGATGCGTTGCAGCGGTGGATGATGGTATCGGACGGATCATGGAAGTACTGGAAGCTCGTGGCACACTCGATAACACCCTGATCATTTTCTCCAGCGACAACGGCTATTTTCACTGGGAACACCGGCGCTGGGACAAGCGGCTTGCTTATGAGGACAGCCTGCGCATTCCCATGGTTGTCGCCTATCCGGGCCACATTGAGCCGAACTCGACTGTCGAACAAATGGTTGGCAACATTGATTTCGCTCCGACAGTACTGGATTTCGCAGGCGTAGAAATACCTGACGAGTTTCAGGGACTAAGCATGAAGCCGCTATTCGACGGAAGTGACGTTCAGTGGCGCGACAGCTTCTTCTATGAGTACTGGGTCGATCTCGTACACGAGATTCCCACCATGATCGCGCTGCGAACGGACCGGTATAAGCTGATTCAGTATCCCGAGCTTGACGACATCGACGAACTTTATGACCTCGCTTCGGACCCTGAAGAAATGAACAACCTCGCGGAAGATCCCGTTCATGCGGAACTTCACGCTGAACTGGCTCAACGACTGGAATTGGCCGCGGCGAAACATGGATGGCAGCCACGAGTCTTCCCACGAAATCTTGACAGGATTCGTGGCCCTCTGGGCATGCTGATAGACCTGCAGGTAGAAAACGGAGAAGTCATCAACGCAACGGAAAGACCGTTTGACCACCAATCGCTATCTGTTGAGGGGGAAGACATTCTGTTTGACGGCGAAGGCAGTCGAATCCAGTTCGCATTCAATCAGGAAATCGATCCCGGGTCGTGGCCATACGAAATCGATGTTGTTTGCCGGCCGGACTCCGACGGAGTAATCGTAATGCAATCCGGCAGACGCAACGGATTCAAGTTGTTTGTGCAGGACGGGCGTCCGGGAATCGCGTTGCTGAACAAAACCTGGATTGCGCTCAATACGACGATTGACGCGACGGATGATGTCACGGGCCGCTGGGTACGACTTTCAGCGCGGATCGATTACAACCGCGTGGACTTCTACGTCGATGGCGAGTTGATTGAGAGTCGTTCTTTGCCCCAGCCGTTCAAAGTAAGAACCAACGCGCCGCTGATCATCGGAAACGTCGGTGAGAATGTCGTTTCCGAAAAAGTTCCGCATCACGCTTTCACCGGCGCAATCCGCGAGTTGACTATCCGCCGTCCCGACGTCGTGGATAATCCAGACGACGATGACAGCGGAAACTAGCTAGTTGAACGGCTACCGGGGAATGCGACGAAAAGAACGTAACCGGGTTGCGCCGCGCAACGAGACAGCGCAGCAAACCGCGCAAATAAAAAAAGGGCAACGCGACTCTCGCCGTGCTGCCCCGTTTTGAGCTCAGACTGAAGACTAGTTGTTGTGAGACCAGTCTTTCATTTTGTTGTTACTTGCTGCAAGTTCGTTGAGCAGTTGGTCGACGTCGAGGTCACCTTCCAGCTGGAACGTACAGGTCTTGTCATCAAGGTTGGTCTCGACTTCGGAGACACCTTGAACCGCTGAGAGATCGCTTCGCACGGAAGCGGCACAGCCACTTCATGTCATATTCGGAAGCGCCAGAGAAATCTGCCTTGTCGCCATTTCCTCTTCGGCCTCGGAGCTGTCGCCTCCATGCCCTTCCTGCGCGTCGGAAGTGATCGTCGGTTGACCGATCGCGAGTTCAACTTGAACCATTGCATCGACACCGCTGAGCATTTCAGTCATACCGAACTCAGAGCGATCGAGGCTGAAACGGCTACGGAACATCAGCGCCCCGTCCGCCATGCGGAATTCACCTTCCAGTGAAACCGGCGCGGTCTGGCCGTGCAGTGTCAGATTTCCGTTGACTGTACAAGCTCCGTTTTCACCGGCAACAATCTCGGTACTGACAAAGCGGGCGCTCGGGAAGCTGGCGACATCAAAAAAGTCCGCGTTCTTGAGATGCGTCGTCAGGTCAACAAACTCTGTCCAGATCGAATCCATCTGAATATCGACGACCATTGACTTCATTTCGCTGGTCGCCGCATCAACCGCAACGTAGCCTTGAAATTCCGTAAAGCCGCCTAGTCGTGGTTTCGGTTCGTCGCCGACGTGAATACCGACAAAGCTGATTCGGGAATTCGACGAGTCAATCATCACAGCAGGCTGAGCCGCGACAGGAACAAACTCAGCCGCGTTCTGGTCCAGCTGGGATTCCTGCGCGAAGGTTGGAGTCCATAACGCCAACACAAGCGCGATAGCCGGTAAGTATTGCAAACCTAATGGCCGGTTGAGCCTCATGTCTGCCTCCTCAAGGGTTGTAGTTTGAAATTTAAATCTTCCTGCCCGGAAGCCGTTCGGTCGCCGGGCCATCTCATTCGACAGCGGTATAAACCGGCCGATCTCGCACGGCATAACCCGTTATGATCAGCCGGACCGAGATCAACAATATAGCCGTCGACGACGATGTGTCATCGCTCATTACATTTTGTGGCCCATACCACAGACGTCTGCCGGAAAAACGGCTACGGCCCCGATTCCGACCCAAAACCGACACTGCGGCGCAATCCAAACCGTTTCGGTTGTTCAATTCTGATTAACGCTTCAAAGACTTGCGTTTTCTGCCAGTTCGTCCGGACCGCTCGACTTTGGCGATGTATTCAGTTGCCAATGGAACTTTGCAGGTCGTCCCGTGCATATCCACGTTTACCTTGCCTATTTCTCGTGCGGTTTCCACGGCATGCTTCACAAGGGGCAAGACATAGGTTCCAACGGCAATCACAAAACCGTTCATTGTGTATCGAACACGGTTATGTGCCGAGTCAATTCCGGTTTCAACCCTCTTCAGCAGCAACTTGATCTCGTCAAGTGTGAGTTCGTCATCGGCGGTAATCGAAACGATACCTGCGTAGGTACTCCAACCTGATGAAGCGATAGACTCCTTTCGTGACCGGATCCACTTCATCGCGAGATCACAAGCGTAGCGGCTGTGTGAAGCAACCATTGGTATGGTGTGTTCTGAAACCATCTGCCATGGCGCCTTCTTCGCCCAGGAATCCAATAGCTTTCTGCTCATCGTTGAACCGTCGGCTACCAGCCCTGCCAGATACATCGCGTCGGCGTTTCCTGTTTCAAACAACCCAAGTGCCAACTCTTGATTGCCCTTGATTTTCCTCGCGATCACTTTCATGTCGGCCACACTCACACCGAACATATCTGCGGGCGCTCCGTGAGGCGCAAAGGCCTGAACCCGGAGCGGATTGCTTTTTTTCTTCAGTTCCCTCATTACGCTCGCTACGGTTTCCATGAACTCCCCGATATGGCTCACCCTTGATAGCACGCCCCTGAACCAGCGAGAGTCGCGTGCTAAACCGTCCATTGCTGTTACCAATGTGCTATCAGAGCAACCACTTTTCATAAGTACAGAGCAGAATTGAAAAAATGACAGTTTGATCCCCCAATGGCATTTGATAATCGAGTGCCCGAAAGAATGCGAAAACAGGGCAAATCAAACTTGAATCAAGGCGCCATTCGCTTTGTTACAAGCGGACGCGCTCTGTCCAGAAAAACGATCGTACTTTGATTGCTCGCTTTAACTGGTGCGTGGTGGTTATGAACTTTAAGTCGGTATTACATTGGATCTTGCTTGTTCTCCTGTCCACGGGAAGCGTTGCCTGTGGACAACAGTACAGCCGGACGTCGTATCAGGACAATGGCTCGCAGAACAACGGCCAGGTGTGGAGCCTTTCAGATGGCCAGCATTATTTCGATCCGGCTCAACCGACGCCCGTTCAGTCCGCGCCTCAAGGCGCGCCATGGTCAACTCCCGTCGTGCAATCGGGCGAAGATGAGCAGACGTCGCCACGCTCCTCGTTGTTGGACAACCGCGAAACGGTCACCTGGGAGTCTCTTGGTGACAAGGAAACCGAAGAAAAAGTTGACTACCCGACTTCGAGTATTACTGGATTCTTTCACCTCGATTCCGCGTGGTACTCGCAGGATGATTTGAACAAACAAACGCTGGGCGACATCAACGATGGCCTTGGATTCCGACGTGCACGTCTTGCTGCAAAAGGCGAAGTGGCTGAGGACATCTCATACATCGTCGAGTTCGATATTGCTCAAAGCCAGGCGCGTTTTGTTGATGTATGGATGCAGGCCAGCGGCACCCGTCTGGGCAATATCCGGATCGGTCGTTATCGCCAGCCGTTCGGCATGAGCGAACTCACAAGCGTCCGCGAACTTCCGTTTCTTGAACGACCGGTCACGTTTACACAGGGCCCGTTCCGTCAGACAGGCGTCATGATTTTCGACACGCTGCCCGGCGAAACGGGAACTTACTGGCTGTCAGGCTACAGGGTCTTGAGTGACAACTTTGGAAACGTCTTTTCAGATTCCGGTGGGTACGGACTCGCCACACGGCTGACGCGCATCGTTGCCGAATGGGGCAGGAACCAGCTGATCCATTTTGGAGTTGATTACAGCTACAACGATCCCGGTCGAGGTGTTGTTCAACTGGTCAGCACCAACGAAGTATTCGTTGCACAGAATCCGAACCTGGGACCAGCGGGTTTAAGTGTCTTACCAATTGAAGGTGTAACGCCGTTTGTTAACACCGGCGTCATCCCTGCGGATTCGGCTGAGTTCTTTAACATCGAATCGGCCATCGCTATGGGACGAATGGCCATTCAGTCTGAAGCACGCTGGGCTCGAGTCGAACAACCCGGTGGAAACACGGCCGTGTTCCCGGGCGGCTACGTTCAGTTCCGCTACATGTTGACCGGAGAAACGATTCCGTACTCCAGAACCAATGGTGTTTTCGGCCGAGTCGTGCCTTGCTGTCCGTGGACGCCTTCAGGTGGAATTGGAGCCTGGGAATTCACTGGCCGAGTATCTCATATTGACCTGAACGACGGCGGCATCGACGGGAGACGTCTCACAGACTTTACCGTTGGCTGCAACTGGTACTGGAACCAGTACACGAAAATGCAGTTCAACTGGATTCATTCCCGACTGGCTGATCCTACGTTGGGAGACAGCCTGGCTAACGCTTTTGCTGTTCGCGCGCAGATTGACTTCTAATCAATACGGCAGGACTGACTCGTGCTGGTCGTTCGACGGCTGGTGATCATGGAACTGTTCGCCGTCGAAATGATACAGAGCCATCCAGCCACCTACCCATATTCTTCCGGCGCTGTCTTCAAGCACGGATTGAACTCCATTGCATTTCATTCCTTCGTCGGAGTGAAAGTTCGAGAACGACTCCCCATCGAACCGGTATACACCAGCCTGCTCGATTGGAAACCAGATATTGCCTGATCGGTCCAGGTATAGCTTCCACGCTTCGGTACCATGAATGCCATCTGATTCGTCGAAGTGAGTGAACTCTTCACCGTTCCAACGACAAACTCCGTTGTGGTGAGTCGCGAACCAGATATTACCGTCAAGGTCTTCCAGAATCCCGTTTACTGCATTGTTACACAGGCCGTCATCTTCAGAGTAGACGGTCAGCGTGTCGCCATCGCGCATGCAGGCTCCACCATTAGTGCCGAACCACATGCGCCTGCGGCTGTCTTCCATGATGTCATGAACAATTCTCGCGCTGGTAACTCCTCTCGTCGGATCCGGTTCGGCTTCCGGTAGTTCAACGCTGGTGAAGGTGGAGCCATCAAAATGCATCGCGCCTTGAAGAGTTCCGAGCCAGATTGTTCCGCGATGATCAATTTCAAGACTCCAGACATCGTCGTCAATCATCCCATCGTCGCAGGTGTAGTTCGTGAATCCTGTGCCGTCGAATTGCGTTACGCCCGCGGAGGTTGCAAACCAGAGACAACCACTCTCGTCTTCGACAATCCCGCGAATCGCCCAACCACCCAGTCCCTGCTCAACAGAAAAGTGATCAAGACTTTCTCCGTTAAACCTGTAAGCCCCGTTGCCATTGGTCCCGAGCCAGAGGTTGCCAACGCTGTCTTCAAAGATCCTGCGCACAACGATCCGGTCCAGCTGGAAATCAGGGGCGCCTGGCGGCGGCGTTCCTCGAGTATCCGCCGCATTGCCCTCCGGCTGATCACTTCCGATATTTGCATCGTGACCACTGTCGCTGTCAACGCAACCTGCCAGCAACAACAGCCCGGTAACAACTGACCAGATCAGTTTTGAATTCATCAGAAAACTTTTCGTTAAATCAAACGGAGGATTCTCAACTGGCCTCAAGAATCAATAGCCGTGCAAGATTGATTTGTAGCTGATTCAATCGATACGTTGTTGTCTGAACCAATCGAATCCGGTAATAGTCTCATTCGCCAGGGCTACAGATTGTCAAGGAAGACAATGGCATCGAGTTTGATCCGTTTATCAGTTAGCTGCTTTTTTGCGTGCTCATTATGCGCAGCTAGCGTTTCTTGCGGCCAATCGTTCAACCAGAGCGGTGGACAAAGCTCAATCCTACTCAATGAAGCAGCGTTCAGGCCTTCTGAATCCGGAAGACCGGACGGCATACCGATCAGTCTTAGTTCCCTCTGGATGACAGATGCGGAGACGGGTCTCGCCACATACAGTGCTTCAATCAAGTTCCCCATCTTGAGATTGTTCGGAACACCGCCGCCGATTGTGAAAGTAGGTTTTGACTACACCGATCTCTTCGCTGCAACACAAGCCGGGCTTCCGCAAGACCTGTACGAGTATTCAATCGGCGTCTCCACGGTTCGGCGGCTGAACGACAGATGGACGATTCGAAGTATCCTGGGTGTCGGCTTTGCCACTGACAACATGAATACGTCGAGTGATGCCTGGCAGTTTCGGGGCGGTGTATTCGGAATCAGACAACTCAATCCCGAATGGCAGATTTCCGTGGGAGCTATTGCGTTGGGACGGGATGATCTACCCGTGGTCCCGGCCATCGGGGCAGTCTGGACTCCCTCGCCGGACTGTCGATGGGATTTGATTCTTCCTGATCCAAAGGTCAACTTTCTAGTTGCCGATGACGGAATTCGTCAGCAATGGGTTTATCTCGGGGGTGGCTTTGACGGAACAACCTGGGGTTACGAATCGCCTGTAACTGGAGACGATCGTCTTACCTACAGCGACCTCCGGCTGGTGGCGGGGTGGAAATCAACTCCGTGGGCAGCGCCCGGCACGCCCTATGTCCGCGGCCGGAAGTACAACGTCGAGATCGGCTACAGTTTCTCCCGCGACCTCGAATTCAATCAGGAGCAGACAAAGATCGGCCTCGGCAACGCTTTTCTTTTTCGGGCTGAAACAACCTACTAGTCGATCTTTCAGAAATTGTCGGTCGATTTTGCAATATCTGCTGATCCAAGGCACACTGAAAGGTGAGGCTGGATCTAAATGACGCCCGCGGTTGTTTTACCGACGGCGGCTCTTCTCTTCGGAATGCAAACGGGGGATGTTATGAGGCTTGCGTTCACTGCGTTGGTTTTGTTGGCCATTATTTCGCACACTTCAAACAACAACCTATATGGTCAGCCTTTTTCCTTCTGGACGGGCTCAGTTGGAAACTGGAGCGCCTCCGCAAACTGGAGCAATGGAGTTCCCGAGGGAGACTTTACCGCGATCATCAACGGCACGAATCTGGTCGTGACTCAGGACATTCCCGACCTCACACTGACCAATATTGAACTCGCCGGCGCATCCAATTCTCTGGTTCTGGATCAAGACCTGAACATCACCCGTTCACTGGCGTGGGCCGATGGCACGATCAGCGGGAACGGTGCGATCAACATTCATCTTCACGGCGGCTCTCTTGGTGGCAATCTGGATTCGAACGTAAACAACTTTGGAAGGTTCGACTTCGTAAGTGCTGTACTGGCGGCGTCACCGGGGAACACTGCCGGGCCCGTCTGGAACAACTATCCCGGCAGCCTGCTTGCCCTTGAGAGTGGCGGATCGCTGGGCAGTGCATCGAACCAGAACGGCACGCTCAACAACCTGCCCGGCGCGACCATCCGACAGCTAAGCCATTCCGCAACCTACATGATCTGGGACGTATTCAACGGCGGAACAATTGAGATTGATCTGAACGGCCAGGTGCTTTTTGTGAACGATCTTGTTCAAAGCCCTGATGGCGTCCTTCATCTCAAGACGCCGTATAGTATCGTGGATCTCTTCTCCAACTCCGTTATTGACGGAACCATACAAGGCGAGGGGGCAATAACCGGAGTCATTGAGTTGCGCGGAACCATTTCACCCGGCCAACCCGATCCGCTTCTCCCCTTCGGTTCACTTCAGATTTTCGGCGGCCTCGAAATGATGCCCGATTCCATTCTGGAAGCGGACATTGGAATCGGAGCAGACAGGATTACGGTCATGCACGATGCGACCGTAGGTGGAACTGTGGTTATCACTGCTCACGACGGTCTGGCGCCCGGCACCTACTCGCTTGTTGTCGCAACCCGGTCACTCGGTTCAAACGGCGTTACGCTTGCTCCGCTCCCCGATGGAGTTGATGCAACGCTTCATGTAATTGGAAACGAACTTCAGCTCGAAGTTCATTCTGTTGCAACGGTCGCGACGCCGGACTCGATCAACATCTCAAACGGCGTTCTGAGTTCCGGGGACTTCAGTGACCTCGCTGACAGTGACAACGTAGATCTCTCAATTGCCAGAAACAATACGCAGATCCAATCCGTTGTTGAGTTCGAGGCGGGTTCAACCTCGCCTGTTTCTGTACCGGGTTCACTGTCACTGAAACTCGAATCAAGTGTGTTCGCCCGTTCCAACGTTTCACAGTCAATCGAGCTGTTCGACTTCTCCAGCGGATCGTATGAAACTTTGGATACTAGAAACGCACGTCGATTCCAGGATCAGGTTGTGAACGTTGATGCTGCGGGAAACCTGTCGCGTTTTGTAGAACCGGGGACCAACCGTATCACCGCGCGGGTCCGTTACCAGTCCGTTTCGAATCGTCAGTCGTTTTCAGCCAACGTCGATCAATTGATCTGGCTGATCGGTGAATGATCAGTCTGCTTGTCATTCATCATGTAATCACACCACGACCGGTGTGATTCTCCGTTCCTGTTTTTGCAAATCCGGATTCGCTCGTATATCGTCAGAAACTGATCAACACGAATCAGTTTTGTGATTGGATATGAAGTCTGTGAACCTGCGGCGGCCTGTATTTGCGTTCATTCTGCTTTTAGTTCTGGTAAGCGGTTTTTTGTCGAAGCCGCTTCGGGCGGACGAACGCCCGAACATCATTTTCATCTTTGCGGACGACTGGGGCTGGGGCGATCTTGGTTGCCACGGACACCCCTATATCAAGACGCCGAATATCGATCGACTGGCCGCCGAAGGTACAGACTTTCATCGCTTTACTGTTGCCAGTGGGGTCTGCTCTCCCAGCCGGACCGCTGTGATGACCGGACATTTCCCGGCTCGCTACAACATCGACGGTCACTTTGCCTGGGTTCCGAGCAACGCACGCAGAGGGATGCCGGACTGGCTCAGTCCCGATGCGCCGCTCTTGTCGCGCTTTCTGCAACAGTCGGGCTATGCGACCGCCCATTTCGGAAAGTGGCATCTCTCAAACAATATGATCCCGGATTCACCGCTGCCGTCGGAGTACGGCTATGACGAGTACGGCGCATTCAATTGTGCCGGTGAACAGATGCCTGTACATGAGGACGCGCGTAATGCGGTGGCATTCATCGAAAAGTGCCACCGGCAGCAGAATCCGTTTTTTATAAATCTCTGGATCCACGAGCCTCACACGCCCTTTCACACGGTTCCAAAGTATCGCTGGCGATTCCGTGAACTCGAAGAGCGCGATAACATATACGCTTCGGTTCTTTCACATGCTGATGACCGGATCGGCGAAGTGCTCGATACTCTCGATCGACTGGGCCTTGCAGAGAATACGCTTGTTATTTTCAGTTCGGACAATGGTCCTGCCCGCGCTGCAAATCCGGTTGAGCTGGAATTGATGCACGACACGGCGACAGGCGCCGGCTACGGCATCGGCGGAGCGATGGGAGTTACCGGTGGAAGAAAAGGATACAAAGGCGCTCTTTTTGAAGGAGGAATCGGCGTTCCGTTTATCGCCCGCTGGCCGGGCAGAATTGCTGCCGGCGAAATTGATGACTCGACGTTGATATCGGCCGTTGACCTGCTGCCTACATTTTGCGAGCTGGCAGAAGTGGGACTTCCTGACGACTATGTTCCCGACGGACTCAGCCAGGTAGCGGCGTTAACCGGAACTCCACAATCGGTTCGCCGGAAGCCTTTGTTCTGGAAGATGGACTCCCATTGGCCCATTCCAAACAACAGACCGTATCACTGGGTCTCCTACGCCGTCGTTCACCGGCAATGGAAACTGTTGGCAAACAGTGATGGAGACTACCTCGAACTCTACGACATTGCGTCCGATCCTATGGAGGAAACTGATCTCAGTAGTGAGAATCAGGAAATCGTAGCGGAGCTTGTCGAGCAACTTGAACAGTGGAAGTCCACGCTTCCGGATAATCCAGAGGGGAATGTGTTCTCGAGTCTTCGGGATGAGGCAGGCGAAGGCGGCGCGCCGTAGCAGCACGCGACGTAGCAGCACGCGACGTAGCAGCACGCGACGTAGCAGCACGTTAGTCCGGAAACGAAAAAAGCCCGCCTCGAAACTGAGGCGGGCCTATTTTTTACGACGAAATTGTCAAGCGATCGAAGGCGCCGGCACTAATTGTCAGACCATTCGGGCCGTTGCGGTCTCTCGGGCCGGTTGTCTTCTCCACGACCGTATCCCCCGCCGCCACCACGACGGCCGCCACCACCGCCTCCGCCGCGACTGAACAGGGCGCCGATTCCGGAAGTGAACTCGTCTTTGGAAACGGCATCATCGTCATTGGTATCGAGTTCCATAAGGCGCTCACCCATACGATTGCCTTCCAGTTCATCTGCCGTCAGCATTTCATCACCGTTTGTATCCATATTGTTGAAAATCTCATTTGGATCGAAACGTTGACCGCCGCCGCGACCACCGGGTCCGCCACCACCGCCTGGTCCTCCTCGACCGGCTTCGGGCGCTTCTTCTTCATCATCGTCCACCTGCATCTGATCGGCTGGGTCAACCGTCTCACCTTTGTCGGTAATACAGTAGAGATACTTTGCGCTTCGAATAACCATACTGCCATCGCTGATCGCGGGAGTACCGCGGAACTCTTCCTTCTCGCTGGTAACGCGATTGACTGCGATCTGTTCTACATTTTCACCGAGAGACATCACGAACATCTGCCCACTTCCGTTGAGGTAGTAAAGATGGTCGCCGGCTACGACGGGTGAAGGATAGTCGAGTGAACCGAAGCGGCCTCCTGTCGCTTCAGCGCCCTTCAATCGCACGCGCTCGATCTGTTCACCGGAATCAGCATCAACAACGGTAAGGATGTTTCTCGACACCAGGTACAACTTCATATCGTGGCCCACCGGTGAAGCAAAACTCGCGGTGTCACCGCCTGACCAGAGTTTGTTTGACTCGGTTACATCTCCTTCACCTCCTGCCTCAACGGCAGCGCTGCCTCCGCCACGACCGGAGAACGTATAGACGACTCCATCCTCTTGAACGACGCTCGAATACGCGTGCTGCGCGTCATTCGCTTCCACCATCCATCGCATCTCGCCGTTTTCCGGATCGAGGCCCCAGACTTCTTTTGCAACAGCGAGAACCAGATCAGTGCGATCATCGCTGATTGTTACAAGTGACGGCGTGCCCCACATTCCATCGAGTCCACTTGCTTCCTGCCGCCAGACTTCTTCGCCTGTATTTTTATCGAAACCGATGATCGACTGACTCTCGGCAGATGCGACTACGATGACCACATCGTCAAACATGACAGGGCTGCTGGACGATCCCCAGCGAGTCGGATCTGACTCCATGCCGACCTCAGCTGTCCACATCTCGTTGCCGTCCATATCGAAAGCATGAACACCACTCTTGCCGAAAAACGCATAGACATGCTGGCCATCTGAAACCGGAGTGTGCGATGCGTACCCGTGAGCGGGAACTCCTGCACCTGTGTAAGGATCCTCGGGAAGTGCCGCCGGAACGTCCTTCTGCCATAGCTGTTCTCCTGTCTGCACATCAATACAAACCAGATGGCGTACCAGGTCTTCAAGTTCCCCGGGACTCTCCTGATTCAGGCCGTAACCCGAATAGCAAGTCACAAAGGCTCTGCCGTTAACAATGATCGGACTGGACGCTCCCGGCCCGGGCAACTCGGTCTTCCATGAAAGATTGGCTGACGGAGACCATTCCGTCGGTAATGTGTCGCCTGAAACGGCATTGCCTAATGGTCCTCGAAACTGCGGCCAGTCATCTGCGAGCAGATTTGTACCTGCAAGCGATACCAGTGAAACGATAAGTGCGATCGCTGTTTGTCGATACATGGTTTTCACTCTGTTTGATTGGATTTGAAACACAGCCAGATGGTACCACAACAGGACCGGACAACATCCACTACGCTGTTTTTTGCTATCCCTGAACCCGATAATGCCACCTTGCTAACATTAGATTCCCGGACTTCACTTCCTGAACATCAATTGCGGTAACTCACGATGAAACTCAACGGATCAGCCGGCGTTGCTTCTGCGATGCTTCTGGCAATCGCTTTCCTGCAAACTTCTTCGGCCAATGGACAGGAAGATGTGGCTTCAAACAAAGTTCCAGTAAAGGTCTTTATCCTGATGGGCCAATCCAACATGGTTGGCATGGGTGATATCAGTGGCGGCGGCGTTCGCTGGGGCGACGAATTCATTTCACCGGTTCTGTTCATTTACGACGGCGAGTATTCGCCGGAAGCGAACTATGACCGGATATCCCCGGTTCAGACGCTGGAACTTGAGTCGTTCGGCGGAGTGAATCCGACGCCCTATCCCGACGGAGGCACTCACGTCGTTCGCGGGCAAATCAAAATGAAACAGGCTGGAGTCTATAGATTCAAACCCGGGTATCAGGCCTCGACGCACAACATTATGGAGATCAACGGCGCCGAAGTTCATCGCCGTGAGCCAGGTACAGATTCCATCTTCAACGATATCCGGCTGGAAGCAGATGAAGTTGTCGAGTTTAAAATCACGTACCTGACTGACTCGGTCAACGGGCTTGGCTGGGTCCAGCGGACAGACATACCCGGTACCCTTGAAACGGTCGTCAATGCTGACGGAAAGTTTCCGGAACTTGCTGACGAAAACGGCAACTGGCTACAGCGCGATGATGTGACGTACAAGGGAGTCATCTCGGCTGTCGGACAGGGGCCGCTGTGTGCAGGAATCCAGGGGAATACGATCGGACCTGAACTTGGATTCGGATTCGTTGTCGGGGACTATCTCGACGAACCTGTTCTTCTGATCAAAGCTTCGATCGGAAACCGCAGCCTCGGCTGGGACATCCTTCCGCCGGGCAGTGAACGTTTCGAATACGACGGCCGAATCTATGCGGGCTATAGGGACACTACCGCGTCATGGATCGAAGGCGAGGCAAAAGACGAGGTCAACTGGTATGCGGGCAAACAATACGACGAGTACGTTCAGGCGACTCATGACGTCCTCAATGAATTCGACAATTTGTTTCCACAGTTTGGCGATCGAGGGTTCGAAGTCGCCGGCTTTGCATGGTGGCAGGGCCACAAAGACGGCAATGAAGCTCATGCCAGTCGATACGAACAGAATCTTGTGCGCCTGATTAATTCACTCCGTTCCGAATTCAACGCACCTGATGCACCGTTTGTTATCGCAACGATAGGATTTGACGGATGGGATTTGGCTGGCCCGCATGTCACTGTCGCAAATGCACAGCTTGCTGTCAGTGGCGAGACTGGAAACTACCCGGACTTTGAAGGAAACGTACGGACCGTCGAGACGCGCGACTTCTGGCGCGCGGTGCAGGATTCACCGAGGAACCAGGGCTACCACTACAACCGCAACGCTGAAACCTACATGCTGGTCGGGCAGGCCCTTGGTAAAGCAATGGTTGAGCTGCTTCAGTCCGACGAGTGACAATCAGTTCGCGACGCCGTCCGCCACAACTTCAACCCAGAGATCGAGGTGATGAGTTGTCGCTTCAGGAAATGCACCGGAGTCAAGCAACTCAGACAGACGCTTCCAGTTGCCCTCTGACGGCTTGTCAACCATTGCGAATCCAACGAGCGACTGCCATCGGGAATCATGGAGGTCCATCGTGTAGCCGACTGCATTTGAGTAATAGTCGTAAAGTGGATGGTCCCCGGGGAAATCGAGATTGAGTTTTTCTCGAGTAACGAAATAGTAGGGGTCAGTCGTGACAATCTGATTGCCGGTCGAAGCCTGGCGAATCAAAAAGAGTGGTTTGCTGCCAGCGACCGGTCGAGCAAAAACCCCGAACCCGCCACCCTGGCTTGTGTCGCTGTTGCTTAATGTCGGATTCACAGGGACCGTGGATTCCGTATTGCGATCAAAGCCAACCAGTCCGTAGTCCACTGAATCGACGAGTGCCTTTGCCTGCTCGATGACCTGCCGTTTGTTGCCGACCACAAGATAACTGCGAAACCAGATCGACTCGCCCGGTTCAACTTTCAACCCGGGTACAAATTCCACGACGTCATAGTTGCGGAACGTGTTCTCTTCGCGAGTCATCCAGTCGGTCCACTTAGAGTCGTACATCGGCAGGTGGGCGCGTCCTGCACGGAAGATTGCCTTTCTTCGCTGGCAGAACGGCTGGCCTGCATTCTGGCTTGCCTGTTCGGTTTCGAAATTCTTATCCAGACCGTAAACAAGCGCCAGTGACGGGGCATCTTCCGATTCGTCTGCGCAGGAGATCGCCCATCCCCCGGTTTCATCGACGCGATGAATATTGCTGCCGAAATCTCTATCCGAAATTGAAAGCAGTTCGTTATCCGGAAGACTCACAAAGCGATGTGGCAACGTTGAAATCCTTGTGCCACCCCAGGGAGCATTGACGTAGTCAAAAACCATGTCATCGCGAACGCTGAAATTGTGGACGACCCAGGTCAACTCGATGACACCGTTTCCCGCGTCCCGAACCTGCGTGTAGTAGAGCAGGGGAGAGCGGTGAATTGTCTTGAGCTGAGGCACCAGCCCCCAGTTCACCATTCTGTAGCAGTTGTCGTCCGGATCAGATTCCGCCGCGAGCAATGGACAATAGAGATGATCAACCGTATCGCCCTCTCTGATGTAGGCGCCGGAGTTGTGAATAAAAAACGAGTTTTGAAATCCAGTTCCGTTGATTCGATTGACAACGTCTTCCGGTAGCTCTGCCGCGCGGTTTGCCGATTTGATTCCATTGTACTTCGAGCACACGGCAACGAACTGCCAGACCTCATCGTTCCACGGCGACTCCGTTTTCCACGAAGGCGGCACACTTTCCCCGAATGCTGCTCGCAACGAATAGATCTGTCCTCCTTTCCCAACCCTCAAACTGTACGAGTTGTCCGTGCCCTGTTCGTTTTCGATGGCAGCTTGAAAGACCCATTGTTCGTCCAGGCCCTCTCCCCACAGGCTGCCGGAAGGCGAATAGTCTGTCGCTACTGTGGTGACCCGTTGTGAATCTCCCGTCCCGAAAACAGAAGCTGGAAAGACGTCCAGTAATTGTGAATCCATAGCTGCCGTGTTGCCCGATACTGCAGGACTGGTTGACGCTTCTCCGGTAACCCACTGCAGGTTACGAAATTCCGGTGGATCGCCTTTCCAGCCACCACCGACAACTCGCGGCTCACCTTCCTCGCCGCGAGCCGGTCGCAGGTGCTGAGCCGGAGTCAGCTTTAACGTCTTTATCCCTTCCCAGCTGTCCATGCCCTCGCCGGAATACGACTGAAAATCGGCTGGACTTAGAACGACATTCTGCCACTCGTTCTCTCCGATCAGTGCGACTTCCGCTGTGAGATCATCGATGACGAAAACCATTTTGTTCGCCTCGCCGGCTCGCACTTGTATTGCAAGACGAGCGCCTTCAGGCGCTTTCCAGATGTCGTCATAGACTTTGTGAGTGGAGATTGTCCATTGATCACGTCTATAGCTGAACCAGCTTTTCCGCCAGTCACCTTCGAAGCTTTCAATCATCGTCGCGGGCTGAAGCGTCGCCTTTACGCCAGCGGCGGCGAGTTCGTCCGGAGAGACCATCTGGATCAGAGATGATACGTTGAAACAATCCGTCTCATAGGTCCCGTAATAGTATCCGGCCCCGGCGATCGTTTCTTCAAGGTCGTAGAGCACGTTTGCAAACACCCAGAGAGGCTTGTCTGTCGATCCCAATGGCAGCTGTGCGGTCCATTTATCGCCTTCCCGGGCAACTGGAGCGTAATGCCAGTAGCGGCTCATCGTATTTTCGCGGTCAAATCGAGTCTCGTTCTCCTTGCCTTGCTGGGTATAGAAAACGCCGGCACTTCTGATGGGCATTGAGGTGTCCGGCTGAAATGAAATTTCAGGAATTCCGCTTTCGGTGTCCAACGTCAAAGTGGTCACGGGCGTCTGTGGAAACTGGAAGCGGTTCTGCAAATGCTGATCGAACCACAGCTGAGTCGCGACCTCGAATTCAGGCGCATCCTGGTGGTTGCTGTGAGGCGAACAGGTAACTCGCCACTGGTCAGATTGAATTTCTTCTATCGACCCGGGAAGGTCACCGATCCTTCCATGAAAGTCGTTTGACGGGCTAAGAAAGATGATGGGGCAGGAAAGCTGTTCGAGGCTGACTCCGTCTCCGACTGTCGCGCAGAACAGTTCGCTGTCATTGTCTCGATCGCTGATTCCGCCGCACGAGGGTGCAGCTGCCTTAACACGCGGATCAACCGAAGTCATGACCGTCAGCTTGCCACCCATCGAGTGGCCATAGACACCTATCCGTTCAGGATCGACTTCGGGTTGCTGCTCGAGAAACGTGATCGCGCGCCTCGCTGCCAATGCGCAGATAAACCATGGACTGTTGCGAGGCGACTCGACAGAATCAATGGTCCATTCCCATGGCTGAGCCGAAGGAAAGTTATTCTGTGGATTACGGCTGGGAGCGTGATATCCATCCAGCGCACCCCAGTCAGTCGTCAGTTTGTATTGCGGATCATCGGTATTGCCTTCCCAGAACAAGGCGACGCCATCCGGATTGACGTTGTAGTCCGGCGCGCTGATACGGCCCGCCCAGGCAATCGAAACGGTTGCATAGCCCCTTTTTCCATTTTGCAGGCAGGCGTTGTAGTGAGCGTACTGGCCACCACCGTGAATCTGCACAAGCCCCGGTACTTTTTCGGCGCCGCCGGCTGCTGATTTCGGAAAACCGTAGACTGCGGCGAGGATCGATTTCTTTCCTTTGAACATGCCGATGCGAAACCGGACGATCCGCATCACCACGCCTTCTTCTTCCCATTCGCGAATGACCTCTGTTTCGATTGGTTCCGCGCGAGGATCAAAACCCGCCCACATCTCCGCGAAATTGGACGGCGCTGCTGCGCCTTCCCGCATAGAAGGCAATGTCTGCTGACAATGAGCGAAGCCGCTTGTCATCACAACCATTGCAAGAATGGCCAGAGGGATTTTCGTGAGCATTTCCATTGAGCGAGTTCCGGTTGGGTCATGGTGCTCCGGCCGTTCACCGAAGACAGTTGGTAAATTACCATCTCATTCCATTTGTTCCTGCGCTGACACCTTGAGCAAATCCCGTGTTCGCAGGACACATAATCCCGATATCTCCGAGGGAGCGTACCATGACGCCTTCGATTGTGAGATGACATAGAAAAGAGCGGGCTCGAAACTGCGGCAAACCTATCGAGAGTCCGCACGCATGAATTCGATCGTGGTGAATCTATTCATTCCGGGAACATCGACTGTCAAAGTTCCATTAATAACGGGGATACTGTCTGTTTCAATTTGAACCACGTTTTCATCGGCGCCGGTTTCGCGATTGATGTCTTTGGTGACAATACGGCAATAGTATGAGACACCATCTTCGAAGCCCTCACCGCGAAAGTCGCAGGACGAGAACTCGTTGTTGTAATGCCAACCTGTTTGTATCGTTGAAGGAATCGAGACTTTCGCTCGCTGGGTTCCGCTTGCGCCGCCCGAATAGACAAGAACCGTGAATTTGTTCTGAGTCCTGTTGAACGATGACAACCGGTAACGCTCTGCACCGGTAAACCCGCGCCCCAGCACCGCAATATCGTTGCCGTGTTCGCCGGCAACAGCATGTCGAATGACCTCGTCTGATCCGCCGGCGATCTGCGCGTACCATCGCCAGATGTAGTAGTGGAGATGATTGGGGTCGGGCGGATTGATGTATTGATCGACCGAATAAACATCGCCTGATCCGTCTGTGATTTGAAAGCTCTCGTCACTTCCACGCAGAGCGAGCTTGCGAGTTACGATGTCCGGTCCGCCATCATTCGCGGAAACGACAATCTCCGGCATCAGGCTTCTGACCCTTCCGTTGTAGTCTCTACGTTTTGTCAGCCCCATCGCCCAGCCACTGGAGTTATCTGACCAAGGAAGATTGATGGTATTCAACCCTCGTTCGATGCACTGGCCAAGAATCGTGATAGCCTTGTCGTATGCATCCTGCTCGTCGGATACTCCGTCACCATTTACATCAATCGCCTGACGGCCACCGTCCCATGTAATCCAGGATTCGGCTGACAGAACGGCCTTGCCGCGATACCCGGCCTCGTCGAGTTTTCCGCGGATCAAATCGTAGTTGCCCCAGGCTGACGGAACAAAACTCCCGTCCATATTCCCGTAACCGTCGAAATGATCGGAGACGTTCAGGTTGATTGCATCGACGAGCCCCATCAGTTCTGAATTGGAGACCTGCTTGTTGTAGAAATCATCAACCGCTTCTCCACCGATTCCTTTGAGCCCTGTAACGACTCCGCATGTCTGACAGGGAGAGCATCCGGATGTCGAAATAATCACCGGCGTCGCAGGTTCGGCTTCGTAGACGCTACGGATAGCCCGCGCTCCCTTGATGTAGACCTCCGAAATCAAATACTCCACATCACCATCCTCCATGAACCCCTTAAGGTTGGCTTCGTGAGAAAGCTGATACCCATCAACTCTGCCTTCGAAGTATTCGGCAACACGCGTCACAAACGCGCTGTAGTGATCCGGCTTTGGTTTCCAGCCACCTGCATTCCCGCTGACTGAAGCCCACGCCGGACAGTGAAAAAAGACGAATTCGACTTTGATCCCGCGAGCAACACATTCGTCGACTGCGGTTTCGATCGTTTGAAGGTAGCGTGAAAGGTGGTTTTCGTAGTCAGTGTTCTGCTGGTCCGGTTCAGCGCCAGCCCATGCGACCCAGAACTGCGCGTAACTGCTGTCCTCATTGATGACCGGTCGATTGGCATCGAAGGCGTTGTTCAGAGGGCGTCCGTCGAACGGTTGCCACCGGACCCCGACGTGCATATGGTCAGTCGTCCACACGTATGACTCAGCCGAAGGCGGCTCAAGCTCGATAGAATCGGAAGTGGGAACCTCGGCACCGGATTCCACGGTAGCCGGTACGAGAATCGAATGCTGTTCTAATTGAGTCTCAGCTTGCGCGGTTGACGAATCCACCGGATTGTGTCCAGTGTGTTCAAGTGCAGGCGCCGATGTATTCTGCGTCACGGCCAGCGCGTGCTCTGAGAACTTACCAGGCTCACGGCTCAGTGTTGTCGCATCAGGTGGCTGCGGAAAGCTGACAAGGAAGTTGTTTTCGTCGATCAGATTGATGAAGTAATGTGTCGTATTTTCGGGCAGCGTGGCTGTAATGGATAGATCAGCACCGAGTTCGGCTGGTACGCGGAACCACTCTTCATACCGAGCTCCACCGTTCAGCGTGTAGATCAGATTCGCCCTCTCAACGCGTGCGCCATTTTCCTGATACGCGAAAACGACGTCCGCACCATCGCATTGATGCCCGGTCACCGTCGGGACGACCTCTCTGCCCGGCAACTCGCGTCTGTAGCCCGGATTGTAATACGGGTAGCTTGCATCCATCGATTCAAGCAGATCCGTCAGTCGTGAGTTCAGTTCCTGCACTTTGTCGGGCAACGCCTCGGCAAGGTTCTGTGACTCTTCGATGTCGACCCGCACTTGCCGGCCGTCCTCAGTCCGGTACAGCCTGTAGAGTTCGAGCTCGTCACACTGGTTGTTGTTTACATGGTTGTAGTTCCGGACGAGTTTGTAGTCGCCAACTCGAATCGTGCTCTCCAGAGCGACGCTATGCGGGAAATGCCAGACCATCGTATCGCGAACCGAGCCGTCGGCTTCCTGGACAAGAGATGGATCGGCAGGATTGTTCCGAAGCAATCGAGCGAGGTCGCAACCATCCAGTTGCTTGTCGTCGGGCTTCTCGATATCCAGCAGCGAAAGTACCGTCGGGAAGAAGTCGAGTCCGTTGACCATTACATCTGATTCGACGCCAGCCTCGATTCCGGGTCCGCAGATGATCAATGGAACACGCGTACCGCCTTCCATTGCTGAAATCTTGCCACGATCAAGCGGATAGTTGTCTGTATAGATTTCAGTTGAAGTTCCCTCCATACCTCCGTTGTCCGATGTAAAAATCACATAGGTGTTTTCACTGAGCATATGCCCTGGCCAACGCGGGTCTTCCGTCTGTTCGAGGTAGTCGAAAACCTGGCCGACGTAGTAATCCAGCTGTTCCACCATCGCACAGTAAAACGGATTCGTCTGACCTTCGCCTGACCACGTTTGCGGATCCTCCTCCGGCCGGACGCCCAGTTTCTCGCAATACTTGTCCAGCAATACCCGGCTGCGCGTGTGAATAGGAGAATGCACCAGCCATGTCGCGTAGTACAGGAAGAACGGCTTGTCCTTGTGATCTCTCAGAAACGTGAGGGCGTCTTCACTGTTCTGATGACAGGGGAATCCGTTTTCATCCAGACGGTAGGGGTCTTCCTCCGCAGTGGTCGCAAAGCCCGAGACCCGGTCCGGCCTCATCGATGCGGTCGTTCCCCGATCCGAACGTGTCCAGTCGAATCCCTGGTCCTCAGGTTGAGGATAGGCGTGATGGTTGATTGCCATGTGCCACTTGCCGCAATGGCCGGTGACATAGCCGGAATGCTGCAGAACGCGAGCGAGCGTCATTTCATTCTCAGGCATGCGCCCGCTATACCACGGCGACATCATCCTCGATCCGTTGCGATTGTGCGGTATCGGCGGACTTCCACCGACAACATGCGTCTTCTGAGCACGGGCCGGGTGGTTGCCGCTCATGATCGCGCAGCGCGTAGGAGAACAAGTCGGCGCCGGAGAATACGCCTGCCAGAACTGAACGCCCCTGGATGCAAGCCGGTCAATTCGAGGCGTCTCGTAGGGGGACGGCTCGTCAATGTCATAGCACTTGACGTCCTGCCAGCCGAGATCGTCCACCAGAATCAAAACGACATTCGGTTTCGGCCTCTCATCGGGTTGGTGAACCCGGGCAGCGTCGGACAGGTAAGTCGCGAATCCGTCTTCACCGGGCAATGCGACTCCATCGGGCACCTGAACCACGGATTCGCCGTCAAGGATTCCAATTCGAACAAGAAACTGGTCAGCCAGCTCCAGTGACCAGTAGAAGAACGGATTGCGCGGGTTGCGGCCGTTGCAGAAACCATGCGGTCCACCGAATCCGATGTACAGGCTGGAGTCATTTCCCGAATCGGCAAGTGATTCATGGAATGCCTCCATCTCTTCAACCGGAATCCCGTGATCTTCATCGCCCGAAAATGTGATGAATGGCGGCAACCCCTCCCGGATAAATGCCGGTGGTGAAAGATCCTCTCTACATTTGAACCACGGATTGTACAGCACCACTGCATTCGGATCGCAACGCACCGAGTGATCATCGTCGCCGTGACTGGATTGGCCAGGTTGAATCGTCGCCAGCGCGGCGGCAAGTTGTCCGCCGGCCGAACCGCCGGCAACGACGATTGCGTCCGGATCAACAAGCAAGTCACTGGCGTTGCCGCGCAGAAAGCGGACGGCCGACCTTGCGTCTTTGACACACTCAAGCGGAACTTCAACGTTGTCACGATTCTGCAGACGATAGTCCACCGACACCGCGATCATTCCGCGACGGCTCCAGTACTCGCAATCCGGATAGTGCCACGATGCCTCCCCGCTTCTCCAGCTGCCACCGTGAAAATAGACAATCGCGGGATATTCACTCTGCGATCCGTTCCCATACCCTTCAGGCAGAAACACGGACATCTGAAGCTCTTTATCGCCGACCTTCTTGTAGGTCCAGAAAACGTCCGGTTCCCTGCCAGCCGCAGGCGTCACACAAAAAACGCAGCCAGCCGATATCATCAAGAGAACAAGCAGAGGATATCGAATTGTCTTTTGAATCATGGCAGTATTGTTCTTCCATTTGCTGCGCGAGCGAGCGCAAGCGTCCAGACAGTTTTTTGATTGAGAATTCAGAAGCGCGGTGAGGGATTCCAGCCGACCGGTCTCAGGCGGCGTGAAACAATAGACGTTATTCCGCCCCGAGTTCGAAATCTGCGGCATCACTGCCTTCGGAGGATACCTCGAAGGTTCGTTTAATCATTGGATCAAGAAACGGGCGACTCTCAATCTTCTCTCTTGTTTCACGAAATTCCCGTTCAAGTCTTGATCGTTCCGCCTCGGGATCGTCGGACATTTCAACGTTGGCCAGCCTCTCTTGAATCAGCCCCAGTGCATCAGGAGAAACATCAGCCCATGTGAAACCGATCGCATGATTGCCGATTACAGCACCGTTCTGACCGCTACGGGTCTTCAGTGTAAATCTGCCGTTTGAATCCGTTACACCGCTTGAATACGGCCCGGGAAAATGGTTGTCCCCCTGAACCATCGGCGAGAAGATAACCAGAACATTCTCAACCGGCGTACCATCAACGGTCACGGTTCCTGAAACAGGTGCGGTCGCAACTCGGTCCCCGCATCCGCTGACACAAAGGAGAAGGCACGGTAGCAAGCTGAACAGCAGTCGTTTTCGAAGATTCATTGGCGCTAGAAAGTCGGGACTACGTTTGAGTCAGCCATCGACGTCAACCATGCGAAAGACTCGAACGCGATGCGGTCATCGATGAAATGTGCAGAACCGTCGGCCATCACAAAGTTGGCCCCGCCGGTATGGAAACTTGAACCAATACCCTGAGCCTGGAAGTATCCGTTGATACCGGTGAATGGAGCCCAGGAAGCCGGCTGTGAACGGGTAAGAGCTCCCAGGTTTGCGT
>JBCCFB010000016.1:0-46803 GCA_039029995.1 Planctomycetota bacterium | reverse complement strand
TTTCCTCCTTCTTTGTTTTCTCTGTTCAGGGAGAGTGGATGGCGATGAGTTGGGACAGCGAATTACCGGACCGCATTTGCAATACGATGCACAGTCGCTGCAGCGGTTCGCTGACTCGTGGATTCATTTGAAATTCGTGGAAGGGTCTGATGTCAGATTGTCCGCCGATGTGGTTGATAAGACGGCGAGCTTTGTTGATAAAAACGGACGAAATCTCGACAGGCTGAATGAGCTTCTGGCCGACGCAATCGAAATCAAGCCGACCTTTGATGGTGACCGCGAACAGTTCCGGGTCTACAAAGCGGTCGGAGAGGCCCGCAGTGGTGTGACCGGTCCCGACCTCGGCCTTTGGTTTAATGTCAAGATTCCAGGCGACAAGCGTGCGCTTGCTGCAACACTGAATGAACTGAATGCGATGCGCGTGGTCGAGATCGCCCATCCGGCACCGGTCTGCGAACCAGCTGCAATTCACTCTCCGATGGCCAGCCCTTTTCTTGCTGGTATGGTTGCCGGTTTCGTTTTTCCGGGAACACCGGACTTCAGCAATCTGCAGGATTACCTCTATGCAACTCCGGTCGGGCTTGATGCCCCGGCGGCCTGGGCAGAGCTGGGTGGACGCGGCGCAGGAGTAAAGTTTATCGACGTTGAGCTGGGCTGGGTTCACAACCACGAAGATCTCGATTCCGCAACGCAGTTTTATCAGGGCGTTAATGATTCCAACAACGTCTCCTATTACTCACATGGCACCGCAGTTCTCGGCGAAGTCGTTGGTGAAGACAACGGATTCGGGGTCACAGGTTTTGCGTCTGATACACAGTGGGGTACCGTCGGAATTACGGTCGAAGAATGGCCCGATGTTCCGCACTACTTCCTCGAAGCCGCTCAGGCTCTCGATCCGGGTGACGTCTGGTTGATTGAACTCCAGATGTTCCCCTCAGGTTTTGATGCGACTCCGATGGAATTCCTTCAGGTCAACTACGATGTAATCTGGACGAGTAGTTTCTCACTTGATGTTATTTGCGTTGAGGCGGGAGCGAACGGCAGCCAGAACCTCGATGATCCTGCGTTCGGAGATTTGTTTGATCGAAGTTTCCGTGACTCGGGCGCGATCATGGTCGGTGCGGGAACTCCGAGCGGTCGAGTTGCAGAGTGGTTTACGAACTACGGGTCGCGAATGGACGTGCACGCATGGGGATCTCAGATTGTGACACTTTCCTACGGTGACCTGCAGGGCGGAGCTCAGACCCAGCAGTACACCGGTACGTTTGGAGGTACTTCCGGCGCATCACCGATGGTCGTCGGCGCTGTCTGTTGTCTTCAGGGCATCTACCGGGACCGGACCGGAGGCGATGTCCTGCTGCCTCAGGAGATGCGGACTCTCTTGAATTCGACCGGAGTGCCTCATCTTGATGGAAATCAGGAGATCGGGCCGAGGCCGGACATTGCGGCGGCGATCGCAGAACTTGAAGTTATCGGCGAGTACCCGCCGGCGTCGATGAATGTTCTCCGTGGTTTCTTTCTCGCAGGAGGGATAGCGGACCTCACGGCTTCGGACGACTCGTATTTGAAGCACCGCCGCGTTCCGACACGCGGTTATTTTCAGGATCGGGTATCCATCGAGTTTGACTCATCGCTCAATACAGATCTTCCCAACGCACTTTCCCTGACCGTTGAATCGAGTGTGAATTCGACACAGTTGTTGCGGACAATCGAGGTCTTTAACTGGACAACAGGCCAGTATGATGTTTTAGTCGAAGGTCCGGCGTCACTGAATTCAGATCAGTCCACAACATTGAATCTGGACACGGAAATCGAAGACTACGTTCAAGCCGTTTCAGGCAATGTCCGCTGCAAAGTCGGCTGGAAACACGCCGGACGAAATCCTTCGGTTCCCAACTGGCAGGCTTGTATCGACCAGATTGTCTGGACGACTCAGGAGTAAGCAGGCCACCCACCATCCCGGCGGTAGTCTTCAATGGTCTGCCGCCGGTGTCAGGGACTGCTGGACGGAATCCGCGAGTGCCTGCAACCCGAACGGCTTGGTAAGCAGTTGCGCGAAATCCGATCGGGTGATTTCTGAAACGAGGTCTGCTCCGGGATAGGCTGTCACCATCAGAACTGGAATCTGCAGCGCAAACTTCTCCCGCATTGCACGGGCGATGTTCCATCCTGAATCGGCAGATTCGAGAAGTTGATCGAATATCATCAGAGAGACATCGCGGTTCCGGCTGACAAAGTCTTCGAGTTCAGCCGGACTGGTGAAGCCTGTCGCGGCGTAGCCGAGTTGCTTCAGTGCTGCCGTAATCGTCCGCAATACTGCTTCGTTGTCGTCAAGGATTGTTATCTTCATTGTTAGTCAAAAGAGGCAGGTCGACGATGAATTCTGCGCCTTCATCGCAGGGTACGCAGGAAAGAGCTCCATCGTGGGAGGTTACGATTCGTCTGGAGATGTCGAGGCCGAGTCCGGTGCCACCGTCGGAGTCACGCGTCGTGTAGAACGGTTCGAATATCTTGTCAATGGTTCCAGGGTCGATTCCGCACCCGTCGTCCCTGACGGAGATGAGGCAGCGCTGGTCAGACCGGATTACCTGAATGTCCACGTTGCCCGCTGGCGAATTTTCAGATGCCTGATAAGCGTTTAGCAGCAGATTGACGAATACCTGCCGGAGTTCAATCGAGTTCGCTGAAATCATGCAGCGGCTTCGGTCTTCAAACCGGACGGCTACCCCGGCGGCCCTTGCTTTCTCACGGGTTTGATCGATCGCTTTGCTCAGAACTTCCACAACGTTACAAGGCCGTCTGTCAGTTCGAGTGGAGTTTCGTGTTCTCAGGACTTCATCGACGATCTGTGAGACCGCAAATACGGAATCAATGATGGCTCCCAGGCAGTTGTCAACGTCATGCTTCGATGCGTTTTCCTCTGCCAGTTTGATGCGGGCCACTTCAGCGGAAAGTTGTATCGCAGACAAAGGATTGCTGATTTCATGAGCGATTCCGGTTGCGACCTTGCCGAGCGACGCAAGCTTGCGATTCTCATCAAGCGCTTCCATCGCGTGAACCAGCTCAGATACGTCCCTTACGATTCCGGAATTGAATATGTGCCGGCCATCAGTTTCGGCGACAGGCGTAAGAGTTATTTCAAGAAAACGAAGTTCATCGTTTACTCTTGCAGCGTGGCGCCGAACAACAGGGCATAGTTCATCAGTGAATTCCACCTCCATCTCGGTCACAAGCGCATCAAGTGTACCGTCGTGCGCATCGTGGCTCGCGGCATCTTCGGTATCAAAGCACAACATCCGTTGGAATGACTTATTGCAGAAGACAATTTCGCCACCATGTTTTTTCAAGAACATTCCGTCCGCAGCGGACTCCAGAATGGCTGTATAGTCGGCTTGTGTGTCTGGCACGGACTCACACCTCGACAGTGCTTCGACCTTCAAGCCACAGCGTTCCCGAATCGTATGCAGCGCGGGAAGCTCCCAGACATCGGAGCTGATCCGTCTGACGTCCATTATTCCAATGTGGCCTACCGTCTGGCCGTTACTTCCGAACAGTTCCAGTCCGCCGTAGGAGTCGACCCCCAGAGTTTTCAGGTCTTCATCATAAGGGAACAAGCCCTGAATCCGCGTGGGAAAAAATGCGATGCCCTGCTCATATACAACTTTGCAGGGAGTGCCTTCAATCGCGTAGGTGAAATTGTCCTGAATCCGGCCTTTGTGAATGAGAGCGAGGGTCTCAATTTCGCTTACCGGATCATCAGCGCAAGCCGCCACAAATACAGTGCTGACTTCGAAGATGTCAGCAAGAGAAATGACCAGTTCGCGGAAGTATTCTTCGGCGCAAGCGTTGGCGGTTCGGGATGCCAGTGACCTGATCTGCTCGTTGTACGATGAGAAGAGCATCTGCGACTTCAAGTTACACAGCGGGAGACGAAGTCGAAATTATCGTTCAATTCACATGACTTTGAAATACCGCGCCCCCCTCGGATGGAAGATTGTCTATTGCAACGACCGGCTATGACAAGTTTTCAAAACAAAGCTGTTGAGCATTCGCCGGCTGCAACCGGATTCAGTGTCGATTAATGCGTCGTAACTTGATGATGATCGCCTGTTCACGCAGTCGCGGATTAAGGCGGCAGGTCCGGAGTATCGGTGGCTGTACGGCTATTGCAACCACCCGAAAGGAGGGGTTTAAGTGGTGTTGAACGGAAGGTGGCGTTCTTCTATTATCCGCCGCAATTTTTCTGTGCTTATCAAAGCTAAAAACAGGTGCGACGGAAATGAGTATGCGTTCCACGTCCGGTGTAACAACCTTTCGTCTTGGCGTTTCATTGATTTGTTCGGTGGCGTTGATAGTCGTTTGCGGTTGCTCGAACTTCCACAACGGCTTTAGCAACCGGCTCCATCCGGGCGACACAGACGCGCTGGCCGAACGCCATTCGGATCCCGGGCGAACGTCAGCGCTCGATGACCTGTTTCAGATTCCCGAAGACTGGCAGAACGTTGACGCCAACTCTTTGGTCCACGAACCGTCGGATCGAATTCCGGTCGCGCGACAACAACCTGATTCTTTGAATCCACTCGCGCCTGAAGAATTTGTGACCAATGCGGAATCGCCGGTGGGAAGCGGGCTTGAGCCGTTTGGTGGTCCTGAATTCAGGCCATCCGGGCTGCTTTCTCCTATGCCATTGAGAAGCGGGGCAGAAGTCGCAGAACTGTCAGGGCATGCGGAGGCCGTTGCTGATACAGAGCAACCGGTTCAGGTAGAGCCGGCACCGGAACTCGTCGCCCAGCCGATTACTCCACTGGCAATGCCTGTCGAGCCACGACTGGAAGAGGCCGAGGAGATGAGTGGGAGTGAAAACGATTTGACCGCTGCTGCCGAGATGACAACAGAAACAGACGATGCGTCGGCAGAATCTACCGGCAACATCATCATCTTGCGGGCTTCGCCTGATTCATTGCAACAGGCCGTTGCAGTTGAAAGCGGGGGCGAAGAAGGTGGTGTTGAATCTGGAAACGCCGTTTCATCTATTCCGTCTGTTGAATCTTCAGCTGAGGTCACAGCCTCCGGGGGGCAGACCCAGCGAGTCGAACAAGTTGCTGATCGGGGGCAATCAAATTTGGCACCGATTGATATGCCCGCGATAGCAAGACAGATTGAAGTTGCTGATCCGCCCGTTGAGGTTGCTGATCCGCCCGTTGAGGTTGCTGATATGTCAGAGGTTGCTGATAGATCAGAAAGGCAGGGGGTAACCAGCCGGCGCCGCGTGCTTGTCGAACCACAGGGGCCGGAAACGCGGGAGCTGGAAATTGAATTGCCCGTTGCCCCTGTAGCAACACAGCCACAAGTTCAACGGCAAACACGGCCAGCTCAACCTCAATCACAGTCATCGGGCGGAGCGTTCGTTCTGGGGGCAGGTGGACAGCAAGTGAGCCCGCAATCCCCATCCGCATCGCCAATGGTGACGACTGACTTCGGAACGACTTGCGGGATTTGTAATGCTTCAATTCCGGCCGAGTCAGCTCACCAGAGATTGTGCGAACATTGTCAAAATCGTCTTCACGCTGACGAAGCTGTCGGACCAACTGGAATCAAGCCGGTACCGGGCCTCATGGACACCATGACAGAAGAAAGCGAGCCGGTTGTCCGTGATCAAGTTGCCGGGCGAGCGGACGCAACAACTCAAAACAACATTTCGATTGATCCAGCCATTAGCGAAGCCGTTTCCCGACCGAGTTTGACGCTCGATGATGAGCTTCGCGCGGCGATCGAGGAAACTCTTGACGCCGTTACCGTCGCGGCGGAAATCAATGCGATTGATGGAACGATCGAGGCAACGCAACCGTTTGCAGAAGCCGCGGAGGCTCTGCCGTCGCTTCACGAGATTACTGAGTTGAATCCGGCAAGACCCGCCGACGATATTCCGGACGCGGATGACAACGCGGCCCCTGCTGTTCCTTCCGGTGGTTCGTTCCCGGTTGGTGGTGGGAATTTCAGCGGAGGTAGTTTCGGCGGTCAATTCCCGCCAGCGGCACCTTTGCAGCGACCTGCGGCGCCCGAATCGCCGGTCGAAGCGACGCCCGCACCGGCATCGCCGTTTTCCGGTGGCTTTGTCCCTCCACTCCCGGCCAATGAAAGTACGCCGAATCGAGATTGTCTGGAATCGGCGTGTGAGACCGCGGCTGACTGCAATCCTTCATGCACAGAAGGATCATGTCTACAAAGCTGCCCGACAACAGCTGCGACAGATCCCGGCGTGTCATGTGGGAATTGCGAGCAGGCTTGTGAAGAAACCTGTGCACCCGAATGTGAATCCGAAGAACAATGTGCAGAGGGTACGTGTCCCGATGCCACCGCACCTGGCGGTCTGTTCCGGATTCGCGTTGAACCTTCAGAACAGCCTGATGCTCAGGATATCGACTCCGCACCGATGACTGATGGTCCCTCAGCATCTGAAGAGATTCGCAATGACCCAGCATTGATGCTTGCGGGGCACAGCGTGGATGTGGCTCCGGTATTGCAGATCAACAATCCGGCTTTGTGCAGTTCGATTCGCGGTTTCGGCGATATCGACAAATTCGAGTCGCTGGAATTCAAGCCAGGTGATCAGGCGCTGATCTACTGCGAGTTGCAGAATTACAGCAGCAGGTTCTTTGCGGACCTTTCCGGCGAGGGATATCGCACGCTATTGAAAAGCCATTTCCGCCTTGTCGACCAGAACGGTAACGTGGCACAGTTCGAAAACTTCCCTCTGGTCGAAGACATCTCCATCGAACCCCGTGAGAATTTCTATATCTATCTCCCGATGACCATCGGAGCTCTTTCCGATGGCGAGTTTGAGCTGGAAGTGTTCATCACAGATGTTGAGACCGCGCAGACCGCAAAAGCGGTGCAAACGCTGTCAGTTCACAGTCGCTGAATCAGGTCCGTTAGCTCAGTTGCGAAGATGGATGGCGAATCGTCGATAACAGTCTGTCGGGTTATGACAGTCGTGTCGTTCGTTCAGTAGATTTGCAGATTAGCGCGGCATGACAGGGCGGTTCAAAGCCCTTTTCGTGGTCACAAATGACGATATCGCAAGAGTATTGTGATTCGTTTCAAGTGACGCGTTATGGACATTGTTCTACTTTTCGGTGCGGTTGCGGGAGCAGTCTGGCTGCTGATTTTCGCACGCACACTCGGTCTGATGGGAGGCTGTCTTCTGACACTCCTTCTCGGAATCGTCTTTGGCAGTGAGTTCTACAGTGTCGGCCCGGTCCATGCCGGCCGGCTGGCACTCGTTGCACTCGTCGGTTGCTACATCGCGATGCGAAAGGTCGGACTGGCTGATCCAAAGCGGCTCTCACGCGTGGATTTCGCTTTCGGGATGTTCATCGCCTGCCTCGTACTGAGCACGATTACCACCGACCTCGGGTTCGAAGAAGGTAGATCGATCAAGCGGCTGCTTTTCTTTAATTTGCTGCCTGCGGCGATGTACTGGGTTTCGAGGAACATGGAATCCCGGCCGGGCGCGATTGTGGCAATGTTCTGGGGCGTGATGTGGTTCGGAGTTTATCTTTCACTAACATCAGTTGCAGAAAAGACCGGCCAATACGGACTGGTATTTCCTTCCTACATTACGTCTGGTGCGAACTATGAATTCCTCGGTCGAGGGCGCGGGCCTCTCTTGAATCCATCCGCCAACGGCATCCTGATTTGTGCCGGTTGGTTCAGTCTATGGATGCTCTGGCCTCATGTCAGACAATTCGGCCGACTTTTCATTGTGACGTGCAGTGTCGTCTTTGCGGCGGGAATATTCTGTACCCTCACACGATGTGTATGGCTCGGCGCAATGCTGGGGATCGCTGTGATGATTTACTTCGCCTTGCCCAAACGGGTTTTCGGCGTCATTTCAATGGCGGCTTTGATGGTGGCCATCCTGCTGGGGCCGCTGATTATTGAAAAGGGAAGCCGGTTCAAACGGGACAAAGATGTTTCGGTTGACGAAATGGCTTCGTCAGCCACGTTGAGGCCGATGCTGGCGATCGTTGCGTGGGAAATATTCAAAGACTACCCGCTGACCGGTGTTGGTTTCGGTCAATACAAGAAGTACGACAGGTATTACCTCGGCAGCGAAAATTACGGCATGCCACTGGAACGGTTAAGGCCGTATCACCAGCACAACATTTTTCTGTCCTATCTGACGGAAGTGGGTTTGATCGGGATGTCGATCTTCGCCGCTCTGTTTTTCGGATGGATGTTGTATGCAAAGCGACTTTGGGATGCTGTCGACGCGCCGCTCGAAATGCGGCAACTAGGACTCTTCTACATTGCGTTTATGCTCTCGTGGCTGTGTAACGCCATGTTCCAGGATGTGTCAATCATGACCATGGTAAATATGGTCCTGTTCTTCTTCAGCGGGCTGCTTGTCGGTTGCTACGTAAAATATGTTGCGAAGGCACCCGAACCAGCCACTCTTGCTCCTGCCGAGTCGCAGCTAACGGCAACAGAGCAGGCTGTAGCGGCCTAGGATAGAACCGGGATAGAAGTAGAACCAGGAGAGGAATCGCGCGGTTACTTCAGTGCTTTGCGGCCGACCTTTTTGCAGGGCACTGGATCACCAGAGACGCCACGCTTCGAAATACAGTACGTATAGACCAAGCAGCAGATTGGTGACTGCGTGAGCAATGACGCAGTCCCAGAGGTTTCCGGTCTTCAGCATCAGCCATGAGATAAAGCTGAACCAGGCGATTGCCGCAATCGCCTCGGCTGGATGGGCAAGCACTCCGTACGCTGTTGCGACAAGGACTCCTGTCATAGATACCGCAGCAAGCCGGACCTGGTAGAAATCAGGATTCTCCCACCAGCGCACCAGCCAGCCGCGCAGAAACAGTTCTTCAACGAATGGTACGACAATCACGAGTACTCCGAACCGGACCGCGAAAAACATGGCGCGTGTTGGATCGTCCGCAATCATTGCAAATGGATTGAAGGCAGGCCTCGCTACCGATTTTTCAGAAATGCCCAGCCATTGCATCACCGTGCTTTCCACTTGAAGCTCACACAGCCCGATCCAGATTACGGCTCCTGCAATTCCGAAAACGACAGACAACCACGAGGCACGTAGTGGAAACTGGCTGAGATAGGTTTTGCGGAAGTAAAAAAAGAAACCAGCTGCGATGGCAATCTGAGCTCCGAGCAGCAGCATGAAAGTTCGAGTCTTATCTGCGTCCGGAACATAATCGATTGTCTCGGTTTCAGTACCATCCTCCGCCATTGGCACCAGATCGGGAAACGCCTCGGCATCGATCGTGGGATCGAATTTCGGATAGAACATGATGACAACCATCATCACGACAAACGGCAGGACAAATGCCCAGGTGTTGGATTCAGAGTTCGAATCGCTCCGGGGCCGGTTTTTGCGTGTTGAATCTGACGATTGTGACAAGGTTTGACTCGCAGGCGTGGAAATTCTGTTCGCGTTCGCTGACTCTCACCCCGAAGCGCTACAATAGAGCGATATAATAATCGGTCGGGGCATTTCGAGGATATCCGGAACCGGAAAAGGAAGAAACAAAGATGCTTAACCGGACCATTAATGCGGCTTTGACAATTGTGATACTGTTTGCCGGATCCCTGTGTTTCAACACAGTGGCGGAAGGTCAAGGTTCGTCAGACGAATACTACCAGCGCCAGCGCGAACAGATGGTTGAGCAGGCGGTCAAGGGAGCAGGAGTCACCGACGAACGCGTGATCGCTGCGATGCTCGCGACGCCGCGCCACGAATTTGTCCCGCGCCGCATCAGGCGGGAACAGTCTTATCTGGATGCCGGAATTCCAATCGGTGAAAGCCAGACAATTTCTTCTCCGTTCATCGTTGCCTATATGACAGAGTCGCTGGATCCCCAGCCGACGGACAAGGTTCTGGAAATCGGAACCGGCAGTGGCTATCAGGCCGCCGTCCTCAGTCCCCTCGTCGCAGATGTCTATTCGATTGAGATTGTTGAACCGCTCGGGCGAAAAGCGACTGAGGTGCTGGAAGACCTTGATTATGAAAATGTGCATGTCCGGATCGGCGATGGTTTTCAAGGATGGCCGGAGTATGCTCCTTTCGACAAAATCATCGTGACCTGTTCACCTGAGAGTATTCCACAGCCTCTCGTTGATCAGCTTGCAGAAGGCGGAATGGTTGTCGTCCCGATGGGCGAGCGCCATCAGCAGACGTTGTACCGTTTGAAAAAGGTCAACGGCGAACTGGAAGCACAGCCCTTGAGGCCGACTTTGTTTGTTCCTATGACTGGCGAAGCCGAAGACAACAGGCAGGTGCTGCCTGATCCGAAAAATCCGGAGCTGCTTAATGCAGACTTCGAACAAGGGCTCGACGAAGAAGGGTTTTTGAGCGGCTGGTACTACCAGCGGCAGATGGAATACGTGGAAGAGGTTCTCGCACCGAGCGGACAGTTCTACGTGAAATTCAACAATGATATTCCAGGCCAGGCAGCTCATGTCATGCAGGGTTTTGCCGTAGACGGCCGTGAAGTCAGCAAACTTGAATTGTCAGCCGCAGTATCGTGTGAGAACGTCCGCGTGGGACCGCACCGCGAAGACCTTCCTGTCGTCGGTCTGACCTTCTATGGAGAGGGACGCGACGTTGTTGGTATGGCCTACATCGGACCGTTCCAGAACTCCATGACCTGGCGCAATTTCAGACGCGAAGTCGAAGTTCCCGAGGATGCACGGGAAGCGATTGTTCGAATCGGTATGTTTGGCTCTACCGGCTCTGTTTCTTTTGATAGTGTGCAGGTCCGGAAAGTCACTGACGAATCCGACCGCTAACGTCAACGATCTGATTTTGTGGCCGGGCGATCATCTGTTTATTCAATGCAGGAGCATAGGCATGTTCATGCGCGCTTTGAGTTTCCTTGTGGCTGTGTTGCTGGTGCTTAACTGTCACCTGAACGAAGCAGCGGCAAAGCTTTTTGACGACGGTCTGCGGGTGCAAGTGCCGGATGAAACTGCGAATCAAGTCTGGCCGGACGAGTCATGGCCGGTTTCCACCGCGGAAGAGCAAGGGATTGAACAGGCGGCGATCGACCAGCTGGTTGCTGACATCGAATCGGGAAAGTACGGTCTCCTCGATCATTTTCTACTGATCCGGAACGGCTACATCGTTGCTGATCACCACTTCGAATACGACTACGAAGAGATCGCCAGCGAATTTGATCCGACAAATCATCAATACAACTATGATCATCCCGCATGGCATCCGTACTACGACGGATCAGAGTTGCACTCGCTGCAATCGGTTACCAAAAGCGTTTTGTCAGCTGCAGTAGGGATTGCTATAGCCGGCGGACATCTCAACGGCACAACCGAGAAGGTTCTGCCTTATTTTGAGGACTATGAGTTTGATAGATCTGATGAGCGCAAAGGCAAGATAACTCTTGCAGATCTTCTGACAATGCGCAGCGGAATCCGCTGGGGGACTGATGCGGCCTATGGAACCGGGGAGCATAGCACCGACCTTCTTGAGGCGAGCGACGAGTGGATTCAGTTCATTCTTGATCAGCCAATGGACGCCGATCCCGGAACTGTGTTCGAGTACAACGACGGCGCGAGTGTTCTGATTGGAAAGGTGCTAAGCGAGGCTACAGGAAAAAGAGCAGATCTGTGGGCTGATGAACGGTTGTTTTCTCCCATTGGTATCGGAGAGTTCTACTGGAAAATCACTCCGGACGGGGAAGTTGATACCGAAGGAGGCCTGTACCTAAAGCCGCATGATCTTGCACGCATCGGTCTGCTGTTTTCGCGCAATGGTATGTGGCGTGATCAGCAAGTCATCCCGGAATCATGGGTTCAGAAATCAACATCGCCGATCATTCCTGATCTAGCTCCGGGCAACGACGACTTTGATCGGGGTTACGGATACCAGTGGTGGATTCATCAACATGATGGAGAACGTTCAACTGTCTATTCTGCATCAGGTTACGGCGGGCAGTTTCTTCAAGTTGTTCCGGGCAAGAACATTATTGTTGTGTTCAATGCATGGAACATACACGGCGGGCAGGAGATGTCACATCAGTTGGCTCTGGAGCAGCGAATACTCCCTGCGGTCAAAGACGAATAAGCTTCAGGAGTCATCGTCTCCGTTTTCGCGATTCCGGTGTTGCAAGTGGAGAACAGCTGCGCCCCTTTCTGCAAATTCCGGATTCCTGCGAAACTCACCGCGTCTCTTTGTGTTGAATGCTGCAGTTGATTTTCACAGTGGGATGCGCTCAGGGGGTAAGTCTGCCCGGGAGTAACGTCTTTGATGCATGTTTTCAGATGAAGCATGCGCAAGGGCTCTGCCTCGGCCTTGTGAGAGCGGAGATTGAGATGAAACGAAGTTTGGTTGCAAGCGGTGCGCTTGCGATGTTGTCGGTGATGTTGCTGTTCCCCGAAACAGTACAAGCACAGAGACTTATGGTGGAGCAGCAGGCCGAAAGCGCTCCTCAACTGCTGGACAATCTTGAGTTCGCACCGGCAGTTCCAGCTCAGCAGGGAATGTGCGAACAGGGAATCGTTCCGGGAGGAATGTTTGCTCAGTCCGGATTCCCGCCGCCGCAACAGGAAGGCGATGAATTTATTGATGGAGTGAGCATGCTGATGGCTGCATTCGAACGGCCGATGCCGGTGTTGCAAATGCTGGTGGCGATATTGCAACAGATTCTGGGCGGGCTAACGGAAGCGTCAGGTGATGGGCCTGCACCGGGTGGCGCTGGTGGCACAGGAGGTTTCGGTTCGGGCGCCCGGTTCGCACCACAGCAGGGCGGCTAACCAGAAACGGTTTTTGCCAGATCAATACTGATCACCGGCTGATTCAAAGTTGCGCAACGAAAAAACGCGGAGCCGCATGATGCCATGCTCCGCGTTTACTCTTTTACTCGTTATCAGATTTCTACTCAGGTGCCACCATTTTTCAGGTGCCTGTGATTTAGACTTCTGGTGATCAAATGCCTGCCAAGTGATGTTCGATGTGCCTGAGTGTTATCACTGCTGGCACATCGACATCCATTGCGACTGACGCCCGGATGAACTCCGGAGCCATTTAAGAAGTCCGTTAAAACGTGTTGGCTGGCAGTTCAGCGTTTTCCCCGGACTGGTCAAGCTTGTCATCGACTTCCACATAGCCGCCGGCTGCCATGATCTTGCCCCGGATTTCTTCGCAGATGTCCGGGTTTTCAAGAAGGAAGTTACGAGCTTTTTCTTTGCCCTGTCCAAGGTGAGTGGAGTCGTATTTGAACCAGGCTCCGCTGCGAATCACGATTTTGTGAGCGACACCGAGGTCAAGAACGTCACCCTGATAACTGATTCCGCAGGAATGCATCATGTCAAATTCAGCCACGCGGAACGGAGGTGCGACTTTGTTTTTGACGATTTTGCATTTCACGCGTTGACCGACCTGCTGATCACCGTCTTTAAGAGCGCCGATTCGGCGGACGTCTACCCGGACAGAGCTGTAGAATTTCAGTGCGCGACCGCCGGGTGTTGTTTCGGGGCTGCCGAACATGACACCGACTTTTTCGCGGATCTGGTTGATGAAGATGGTGCAGGTTTTGCTTTTGGCGATCACGCCGGTTAGCTTCCGCATCGACTGGCTCATCAGTCTGGCTTGAAGTCCGACATGTGAGTCGCCGATTTCACCTTCGAGTTCACGTTTCGGGACGAGAGCTGCGACTGAGTCGACGACGATGACATCGACGGAGTTGGATTTAACCAGCATCTCGACAATCTGCATCGCTTCTTCGCCGCTGTTCGGCTGACTGACGAGCAGCATGTCGAGTTGCACGCCGAGTTTGCGAGCCCAGGTTGGATCGAAAGCGTGTTCCGCGTCGATGAACGCGGCGACTCCGCCCTTCTTTTGAGCTTCGGCGATTGCGTGCAGCGCGAGGGTTGTTTTGCCACTGGATTCCGGTCCGTAGATCTCGATGATCCGGCCGCAGGGGAGTCCCTGTCCACCGAGGGCAATGTCGAGAGAAAGGCTGCCGGTGGAGATACCACGGATGTTGGAGACATAGTCATCACCAAGCGCCATGATCGACCCGTTGCCGAACTGTTTTTCTATCTGCTGAACGGCGTTCTTGAGGTGTTCGTGTTCGTTGAGCAGTTTATCGACAGGAGTCAGCTTTTCGGCTTCTTTTTTCTTTTTGGATGTGACTGCTGCTTTGGTTTTCTTTTTGGTAGCCATTTCAGTCTTTGCCTTTTTGCTGTTCGAGGCGGATTCGGTTGTTTCAGTTGTACTGTTTGATTGCGACTTGTCCACGGTGCTTGACTTGCCACTGGCAGGCTTACCAGTAACGGCTTTTGCAGATGCCGCGGACTTCACATCGGCTGCGGACTTAACATCGGCTGCAGGTTTGCCGGCGGCTGCTGATTTACCGGCCGATACGGGTTTCGCAGAAACGCTCGCGGAATCAGCGGAAGAAGCAGCAGGCTTGGCGGGGGGTGATTTCGTCGGGACTGATTTTGCAGAGGCTGATTTTGCCGAGGCAGGTTTCGCAGCGGGAGTTGCTGCAGTCTTTTTTGCGACAGATTTTTCGGCTGCTTTCGCTGCAGCTGAGGTCCCTGCTGCCGATGAAGCCGGTTTCGATTTCGGTTTTGTTGTGGTTGTCACCATGCCAAATGCTCCTTGCAAACGGGTGTCGAAAGCGAAGGCCCGAAAGGATGCCGCTTACGATACCACGGTGAACTGAAATCCGTTTTTGAGCTGACTTTGTGAAGCCAAAATCAGCACGTCATCACGGCCTGAAGTCAGTTGCGAAAACAGGGTTTTCGAACAGGTATTTCGTAGTAGCACGCTTTGAAGTTGTCAGCACATTTTGAAAATGCCCAGGCGAGTTAATCGCCGAGGTGAACAAAGTGAAATGTGCTTTAGTGCCTTCACATATAACATTCGCTGCGGCCGCGACACGTTAGGTCAGAGAGCGGGGCAAAAAATGAAAATGAGCGAAAAACCAATGAAAACAGGCGTTTTGCAACTGGTGTTCAATTGTACACTAATCGGCGGGCCTTGGTAATGCCGGCCAGTCATTTCCTCAATTGAGGCGATATCCGGACGATTTTGCCAGCACTCTTGTCAGGGAGTCAGGAGTTACTAGCCGAGCTGCAGCTAGAAGCAGTACCGGACTTGGAGACGGCGGCTGGGTAATTGCTACAGGTCTATCGAGGACATGACCGTATACGTCGGGCCGCCGCGATCGAGATGGCTGGAAAAGACACAAACCTGCTCGACCAGACAACCACCGCAATCATATTTTGCGGAACTCTTCAAAACGTCCAGCAACTGCTGATTCCAGCGGCCGCCGCGTCTCAATCTTCCCAGCGTCAAATGGGGATTGTAGTCGTAACGGTCTTTGGGAATCCCGAGTTCCTGCATGATGCCTTGAACAGTTTCGTTAAGACTCTGCAATTCCTCAGCGCCTTGTTCAATTCCAAGCCAGATTACTCTTGGAGTCTCGCTATTCGGAAAGCAGCCGGAGCCGCGCAACACCAGGTCGAATGGCCCGTTTACAAGCGGATCGTTCAGAACGGCTGTTTTGAGTTCTTTGCAGAGGGCTGGAACTTCGACGTCGGGGATTTCGCCGAAAAAGCTGAGCGTTATGTGGAGGTTCTCCGGGATCACCCAGTTATAGCCGGCTTCGGTTGCTTCCAGACGTCGCATCAGCTTCATCGCGCGCGAGTTGACGTGGTTTGATAGTTGTACGCCGACAAATGTTCGAATAGTCGCCATCAGACAGGCCACTCCAACGGGGCCACTCCAGTCATTAGTTTCAATTCACAAGTTGTTTTCAAATCGGCACCGGGGCTCAGCATCCGTCATCCCGTCGCAGCGAGGATTTCGCACCTTGTGGGGAACCTGTCCAGATTCGATAATCCGGATCCCACAGGCTGCAAAGCAGCATCAATGAATCGCTGAAGCAAAAAGGCTCCCAAGTGACAGATAAGAAGTATGACGTTTTCGGTGTCGGCAATGCAATCGTAGACATCCTCTGCATGGTCGAAGACAGTTCCATTGAAACTCTCGGGCTTGGCAAGGGTGGAATGACTCTGATGGATACCGAAACACAATCGGGAGTCCTCCAGCATCTTGAAGGAAAGAGCCTCAAAATGGCTTCTGGTGGATCGGCGGCCAACACGATGGTAGGCATCGCCCAGAGCGGCGGGACCGGCGCCTACTTCGGCAAGGTTGCTCACGACACTCATGGCGAATACTACAAGCGTGATATGCATGAAGCCGGAATCGACTTTCCCGTCGAAATGGCTGCTGAGCAGGCGTTGCCGACAGGAACGTGTGTCGTGTTGACGACCCCTGACGCAGAGCGCACTCTTTGCACCCACCTTGGTGTTTCAACGACGCTTTCGCCTGACGACATCGATGAGTCGATGTTGGCGCAAAGCAAGATCGCATACATCGAAGGCTACCTCTGGGACGCTGAGCAGCCCCGTGCAGCCTGTGTAAAGACTTTTGAGTCATGCAAAAAGTACGGCGTGAAAGCCGCGTTTACTTTTTCAGATGCATTTCTCATCGATCGTTTTGCCGACGACTTCAAAAAACTGGTCGCCGATCACTGCGACATACTCTTCTGCAATGCTGACGAAGGCCGAATGTTCTTCGGCGTTGATGACATCGAATCAGTTGCAGAAAACTTCAAGTCGATTTGTGATCTTGTTTTTCTGACCGACGGTGCTGATGGATGCCATGTTATCCATGAAGGGCAGCGAACTCATGTTGCCGGTTTCGGAGTCAACGCGATCGACACGGTCGGCGCAGGTGACGCATTTGCCGGAGGCGCACTGTACGGTCTGACCAACGGTATGGATCCAGTGAGTTCCGCCAAGTGGGGCAATTATCTCGCGTCGCGCGTTGTTGCTCAGATTGGACCGAGGCTGGAGGAAAAATCACTCAGCGATCATGTCGGACAAGTGGTTGCCGGGGTGGTCTAGTTCCGCGAGGTGATCATTCTCCGAGGGCTTCCATGCAACCCACTTCTCTAAGTCTGCTCAACCGGATTCGCAACGGATTGCAGGATGACAGTGAACTCAGGGATGACGATGCGCAGCAAGCGTGGAAGCGGCTGCATTCAATTTATGCCCCGCTGGTTGCAAACTGGTTGAGGAAGCAGGCAGTGGTCGGTGACGACGCCGACGATCTGGCGCAGGATGTCCTGCTGGTCGTGCTTAGAAAGCTGCCATCGTTTGAACACAACGGCCGCGCGGGTGCTTTCCGGCGCTGGTTGCGGTTGATTGTGATAAACTGCTCGCGGGATTTCTGGAAGGCGAAACGTATCCGTCCGCGAAACTCGGGCGATGATTCGTTCATGCTCGGTCTGGATCAACTCGCAGACGAGACCAGTGGCCTGACGCAGCGCTGGAATCAGGAACATGATCTGTTGGTCATGCAGCGATTGCTGGAGCAGCTTCGACCTCAGTTTCAGGAATCGACGTGGCTGGCATTCGAACGGACAACGCTCGAGGAGCGTCCTGCGGCGTCCGTTGCTAAGGAGTTGGGCGTTTCAGTTGCGACGGTCTATACGGCAAAGTCCCGGGTTCTTTCGCGCCTGCGCCAGCTTTCGGAGAACATTCTGGATTAATTTCCGGTTTTCGATTTTTCCGTGTAAGACGCGGCTTCGACGATCCATCTATGATTGTCAGCGAGGATTGTCACAGAGATTGTCTAAAACGACAGCCCGTTGATTGTCACAGACAACCGCCACGTTTCTGATACTGCTTGCCATGTCCACGTCGGAACTTCAACATCCTGAAGACAGACAGTTGCTTGAATTCGCGCTCGGGCGATCGGAACAGGCGGATCAGCAGGCTATCGCAACTCATATCGGCACATGCGAATCGTGCTGTGAGAAACTTGACACGCTTCCCGGCGACCGGTTTACCGAACTGGCAAGAGACGCAGCGCGTCTGAGTACGAGCTCGGGAGAAACCCGGGGCTTTGAGCTGGCCGCGACTGGATTGGATATCGCAATTCCAGCGGAGCTGAAAAGCCTTTCGCGCTACCGTATCATCGAACGGATCGGTGCCGGTGGAATGGGCGAAGTCTATCGCGCAGAGCATCGTTTGATGGGGCGCATGGTTGCGCTGAAGGTCATCAACCGCGATTTGACGGCTAATTCAGAGGCGGTGAGCCGTTTTAAAAATGAGGTCCGTGCTGCTGCACGACTCAACCACCCGAACATCGTTGCTTCCTACGACGCAGAAAACGCGAACGATCTCCATTTTCTTGTGATGGAGCTTGTCGAAGGGGAAAGTCTCGATAGCCGCGTCAAACAAGCCGGTCCGCTGTCTCCCGGGCAAGTCCTTGACGTGATGAAGCAGGTCACTGCAGGGCTGGGGGCCGCTTCCGAGCAAGGGATGATTCATCGAGACATCAAGCCGCACAATCTGATGATGGATTCAACTGGTTGCGTCAAGATTCTCGACTTCGGGCTTGCCCGGTTCGAGCGCGAGCACTTTGCTCGTGAGCAGGCGGATACCGGCGCCGGCCGCAATGAAACATACGGCCTGACGACGACCAACATCGCCATCGGCACCCCCGACTATCTTGCGCCGGAGCAGGCCAGGGACGCAGCAAACGCAGACATCCGCTCCGACATTTACAGTCTGGGCTGCACCGCATACTACCTGCTCACAGGAACCGTTCCGTTTCCCGGTGGCGATGCGCTGGACAAGATCATACGTCGTCAGACCGAAGATCCGCCGTCTCCGGGTTCTCTCAGGTCAGGCCTCCCGGAAAGTCTGGTGGCAATCATTGAGCGTTGTATGTCGAGAAACCCCGCGGAGCGTTTTCAAACTCCCGTGGATCTTGCGACAGCACTTGAAACGGTCGTGTTGGATTCTCCACGACCCTCGATTGAAGTAACGAGCCGGACGGCTGCGCAGAAAACAACGCAGAATAAGGCACCACTTTTGTCGAGGCGAATGGCAATCGTCGTTGCATCCGCGTTGGCCGTTGTTGGAGCAATAGGATGGATGGTCGCTGGCGGGCTGGCAGTTGATACAGGGCCGCAGGTGCTGGTCATTACACCCAATCGTTCCTACTACCCTGACTACTTTCCGGTCAAACAGGAATTTGCGGATCGGGGAATCACGATCACAACGGCGGCGGTGGAACCAAAAATCGAGCCCGTTGCCCGCGAGCAGGGTGAAGCGTTCAACGCGGATCTTCGACTTGAAGATGTTGATGCGTCAAAGTTTGACATCGTCGTTTTTGTCGGCGGTGACACCACGCAGTTGATTGGCGGCGGAACAGGTTTTGACGGCATATCACGAATCGTTGACATGATCAGACGAGCGGACGGACTTGTCGGCGGTCTTTGTGCCGGAACACAGGTGTTGGACGGCCTCGACCTTCCCCACCCGGAAGACCACTCCTACGATCCGGTCACACTGCACGACGGAATCGTCAGAACTCCGGATCCTGAATTTGCTGCCCCGTTCGTGAGCGCACTGCTCGAGGAGTATGAATACCGGCGCTCTCCGGAATCTTCCGCGAAATAGTCAGCTTCAATTTCTCTTCAACTTTTTGCCAAAGGAACAGCAATGAAGAAAGCTCCCGGGATCAATCTGCGCAAACTGTTGCTCAAAGGACTTTTTCTGTCTGTCCTTCTCGTGTCACCGACGTTCTCTGCCGCGCAGATGATGGTCGGAACCAACCTCGATGGAATTGCTGACTGGGGGGCGAGCCAGTGGGTGGACGTCTTAAAGCAGCAACGGATGTGGCATACGCGGAACGCAGATGGTTCCGGCAACTGGGCGTCCGGCCTGCGTCACTTGATCCCGATGAACGAGAACGGCTGGCCGCAAATGGTACCGTTTGATCCGGGTAATGGTGAACCGGCGCAAATGGTCCATACGGTTCTACCGGTACGAGGCGGGGGCATCTACCAGTTGCATGTCGAAGGCGCCGGTGTGATGGAGTTCGCCGCCGGATCCGGTCTGATTGATCCGACGACTCCGTTCAGTGGGGCCGTCACGATCAGCCCATCCGGTGGAGCGCAGACGTTTGACATTGAGATCCATGATTCCGAATACGGAAACGGTATCGGGCTGGTGTTCCTCGAAATTCAATCCAGCGATCCTTCTGATCCGTTGCGGAATATGAAATTGATATCGCCTGGTCACCATTCGACTTATGAGCAGCAACCTTTTCTGCCGGGTTACACCGATGAATTGGCCCGTTTCCGTAACCTCCGTTTTATGGATTGGGGTTCGACCAACAGCAATCCGGTTGTCAGCTGGTCGGAGCGAGCGACTACCAACACGTTTACTCAGGCTCATCCGACCGGGGCGGCAATCGAGTATCAGGTTGCGATGGCAAATCAGCAGCAGCAGGACGCATGGTTCTGCGTGCCGGCGGAAGCGGACGACGACTACATCAGGAATATGGCGCGCGTCATCCGTGACCAGCTGGACCCCGACCTGAAAGTGATGGTTGAGTATTCAAACGAAACCTGGAACTTCATTTTCTCGCAGACTCAATACGTTCAGGATCGCGGAGAGGAACTCGGACTGCACGCTGATCGCTGGGTTGCAGGGCAGATGTTTGTGGCGATGCGTTCAGCTCAGATCTGGGATATTTTTGAGCAGGAGTTCGGCGCCGAGGCACCGGATCGGCTTGTGAAGATCATGGCCAGCCAGACCGGTGATGGATTTCTCAGCCGGCAACGGCTGGGATTCCTCAATGATCCTGTTCTAAACCCCTCAGGAGTACGCGCGGATGCGATCGCAATCGCTCCTTACTTCGGAGGTTCAGTCGCCGACGAACTGGTAGACGAGGGGATCGTCAACACAGTCACAGTCGACGAGATTCTTGATCGAGCGGTTGTGAGTATGCGGGGCAATGTGACTGACTCACTGATTGCCCATAACAACGTTGCTGCAGAATTCGATGTCTGGTTAGTCGTCTACGAGGGAGGCCAGCATCTTGTCGGCAACTTTGCCAACCAGGGAAATCAGGATCTGACAGACAAGTTGATCGCTGCCAATCGAAGCTCGCGGATGTACAACATCTATACCGAGTACATGGACCGGCTCAACGACAACGGTGTGGTGTTGTTCAGTAACTTCAGCTACGTCACTTCACCTTCTCAGTATGGATCATGGGGGATTCAAGAAGATCAGGATCAGCAGATCTCGGATGCTCACAAACTGCGGGCGATTTCGGACTGGATAACTGCTAACCCGTCTACAAACGTTCCGCCGGTCGCAAGGCCGGGGCTCGATGTCCAGTTGATCGACGCTGACGACAACAAAGTCGAATCGGTTTCGCTCGACGGCTCTGCCTCGCGTGATATGGACGGCCAGGTGATGAGTTTCCTATGGACGCTCGGCGGTGCGACGTTAAGCGAAGAAGCAACCGCAATCGTTGATCTGCCGCTGGGAGTACATCAGGTTGAACTGACTGCGACGGATGATAAAGGTCTGTCCGCAACGAGCATTGTCCTGGTTACAGTCGCGCCCGCATCAGCCGCGCAGGTTCTCGTTGCATCCGATTTCACCGGGACTGATCCCGGGCTGAATACTCCGTGGACGCCAGTCTCACAGCTGGGAGCGAACACTGCGTTTTCAGGTTGGTCAATTGGTCCGGGGCTCCGCGGCTATTCTGCAGGTGATGTTCTTGGGTTTGACGGGGTTTTTGGACCTGAACCTCGTAGCTTTGATGATGCCCTGGCCAATGGCGACTACCTGTCGTTTACTGTTTCGCCTCTAGCAGGACGTGAGTTGGATCTGCGGGGAGCCGAGTTCGAATTCACGATGGAGCGAGTCAGTTACCACGCGCCACGCAGGTTTTACGTCATGTCAGATGTTGCGGGATTTGCGGCTGGAGCCGAGCTGTTCGCAACCCCGCACACTGACGACGTGTCACCGGTGGCATGGAGTTTTTCTCTGCCGTTTGACGGATTCAAGACCGACCAGCCGGTTGAATTCAGAATCTATGTGTCGCATGGTCAGTGGGCCGGGCACTGGCTGAGTCTGAATGGGTTCAACATCCACGGCGCGGCTATCGAACCGGATCCCGTTGTCTGTCCGGATTCGATACAGGTGACACGCGGCGAGCTGACCGCAGGAAATGTCTTTGATTTGTTCGCAAGTGACGATATTGATGTGTCGATCCGGAGAGCTGGAAACGATGTCCAGGCTCGTACGACTGTGGAACTGGAGGCGACCAGCCCGACGATGACACCAGCAAGCCTTGGATTCATCCTGGAATCGTCGGTGTTTGCAAGATCGCGCGTCGATCAGGCAATCTCTCTGATGAACTTTGACACGGGGCTGTTTGAATCCGTGGACATTCGTCAAGCAAACCGCTTCGGTGACGCGACGGTTGTTGCAGATGCAGCCGGAGATCTTTCGCGATTCGTACGTCCGGGCGACAGATTGATGGTTGCCGAAATTCGTTTTGAGTCCGTTTCACAGCGACAGCGTTTTGCGGCGAATATTGATGCGGCCTTCTGGTCGGTGACGGGAAATTAATGCGGCAGCGAATATCGGCCACGGAGTTCATGGCAGTAGCAGGGCAGGGCTGCTGACGCGTACTCCGTGGCTTCGTTGAGATGTTTTTCCCGCTTACAGCCAGGCCTTTTTTTCAATGCCGTCATTGTCTGTCTATGCCGTGACGTATTCACCCGGCTCTTTGACAAATCGGTATCCCGCATCACGAATGGTCAGAAAGTGAACCGGTTTTGCAGGGTCAGGTTCAAACGTCTTTCGAAGCTGTCTGATGATCTGATCGGGCGCGCGCGTGTTGACCGTCGCCGGCAGCCCCCAGACGTCCTCCAGCAGTCTTGCCCGCGAGATAACGAGCCCTTCGTTTTCGATGAAGTAGCGCAATACCTTCAGCTGAAACTGGGTCAGTCGTACCGGTTTGTCCCCCACAAGAATCTCATAGGTTGCGAAATTGATCATCGCATCGCCGAACGAATAGGTTCCGCCACCTTCGACGCGCTGCGGGACCGGCTGGCTGGTGCGTCGCTGAGCCGTGGCGATCAGGTTGTTAACCCGGCTGATCAACTCATCGAGTTCGAACGGCTTGGTCAGGTACTGGTTCGCCCCGACATCAAACCCCCGGGTCCTGTCTTCCGTAAGCGTTCTCGCGCTGAGGATCAGAACCGGCATTTCATGGCCCGTGTCGCGTAGCTGCTGACAAACGTCATAGCCGCTCATTCCCGGTAGCATCAGGTCAAGAACAACCAGGCTTACTTCGTCAGGGTTTTTTTCGACGAACGCGAGGGCTTCCGGGCCGTTGTCAAGCGAAGTCACTCGAAAGCCCTCTGCCTCCAGATTGAATTTGATTCCGACAGCGAGATGCTCTTCGTCGTCAACGACCAGGATGTGAGGTTTGTCAGTCATACTCTTGAAAGATCAATCCTTGATTCAGTTGGCAACGGGTTCGCCGGTTGAGTCAGGCAACGGGTTGGGGCGTGTCCCGCTGTTTTGTTTTGACGGCACTTCATGAGCGGAATCGATTACGGGCAGACGAACCTCAAAAACGGTTCCCTGATGCGAGCTGTTATCGACAACCGTCACTTTTCCGCGCAGTCTCCGTGTCAACGTGCGAACGATGTAGAGTCCCAGGCCTGTGCCGGGTTTTTTACGTTCAAGCTCTTTTCCGAGCCGGACAAATCGTCCGAATACTTTTCGTCTGAGTTGTGCCGGAATGCCGGGACCGTTATCCGCGATTCTGACTACCGCCATCTGATCAACGACTTCCATCGTTACCACGACTTCAGGTGGAGAGCCGGCGTACTTGACCGCGTTATCAATCAGGTTTCTGAAGATCATCATCACGTCACGCCGCGGAGCCCGAATCGTACAGCCCACGAGTTGCGAGCTGACAATATCCCGTTCGACGCGGTATCGCAGGCAGACGGTATCTGCACAGTCTGAAATCGCAGACGCAAGATTGAACTCTTCAACATCCTCGGTTGACTGTTTTTTCTCAGTCAGCCCGGCATCGAGCATGTGAGTGATCAACTGGTCGAGCCGTTCGACGTCGTTCATCATGAATTGCCGGAACTTCGCCTGTTCCTCGTCAGTCAGCTCGCGCCGGTTCATCGTCTGCAAATAGAGTTTCAAAGACGCGATAGGCGATTTCAATTCATGAGTCACGCTGTCGATGAAGTTCGACTGGCGGCGGTTGAGATTGATCGCTTTGACCGAAAGCGTCAGGTAGGTCACGGCACCGGCAAGAACCATGGCCAGCAGGATTGTGCCGACGGTCAATAGCGTCCAGTAAACGCTGGAGTCCGGCTGCGTGCGCGCACCGAAAACCGTCAGCAGTACCCAGCCGACAATTAACGTGACGATCGAGACGATCATCGCCACGCCCAGGGTAATCGGTAGTTTCAGACTTCTTCGTTCCAGCATGTACGTATTGTACCGGGAACTTTCGAGGAAGAGCAGAAGTAATCTTCGCTTGTGTAGAACTTGGCCACTTGCCCTGAAAAAACACGGCGTCCAAATTGATGATCGAGGTTCGGACTTAACCGGTGCAGTGGACAGACGTGTCCGTTAAACTGACGTTCTTTACAACCGGATCGTCATCACGTGGTCGGAAAATAGATACCCATGAAATCGAGAATTCTGCTGCGCGTCTTCGTTGCATTTCTGAGCCTGCCGTTTCTTGCGGTTCACCTGTCTGCACAGGAGCTGGAACTGATCGAGATGGATCGACCGGCCGTTGCCGAAAACGAGAAGGCTATCGCTCTGTTTGACATGCAATGGGGCGAGCTGATGGATCAACTTGCGGGAATCGGTTTTTCGGATGAGATGTTCGAAGGAATGGAAAGCCCGGTTCCCGGCGTCCGCGATCCGCGGAAGATCAAAAGGATTTTCGGTGCCGCAAGTTTGCCGGACGATATGGCTGCGCTTTCCGCGTTTCAGGAGGGTGATGCTCCGTTCAAGATGTTTGTCCGTGTGGAGTTTACCGACGCTGAGACCTGTGACCGCGCCGAAGAGGAATTCCAGCGTGGATTCAACAAAGTTGTCGTTATCGAAGGAAAAAACTACTACGGGATCCGCGCCGGTTTTATTGATGTTCCGGGGCTTGTCTACGTTCGTCGAAGCCCGACGTTGTTCGAGGTAGGAACTCCAGGCTATTGCGCTAGTGAGTCGCGTGACTTCTATACTTCGGCTGCCCTCGAGGCTTTCAAGAACGCACCTGCAGGTCCGGTCCGGTTTGCCGCTGATCTTGAAACGAAAGAAGCCTTCGTTGCCGCGCTGGTTGAGATGTTCGGTGGCGATTTTGTCAGAGAGTTCGAAGGTTTCGTTGATGCTGAAGGGCTGATCGGCCTTTATGACAACATGAAAACGATCAACGGATCATTCGGGCTTGAATCCGAACTGATGTTGTCCATCAACATTGTCGGTCGTGATGAAGAGAATGCGGGAGAAGTACGCAGCCAGCTGGACGGTCTTGTGCAGCTCGCGCAAGGCGTCACTCAGCAGGATCTGGAGGGCGGTTTCCCGCAAACCTTGCTTGGAATGGCCTGGAATCTCTACTCCGATACGATCAGCGGTACGGCAGTAACACAAGAAGGGGGCTCCGTTGGATTTGCAATTCGGAGACCGGCCGCACTCGATACAGTCATAGCGCAATTCAATGAGACCCGGCGAATTGCAGCTATGGAACGAGAGCAGCGTATGCGAGCTGAGATGTTACGCGAGGTCGCCATGATCGCAACCAACTTTGAAGACAACAACAGCGTCTATCCGTTTGAATACACTGGCGAAGATATTCTTGACAGAATCGAGGCGGTGAATCCTCCAACGATCAATCAGGAGCTAAGCTGGCGCGCAAAACTCCGTTGGTCATCAGAGGATATGTTGAGCCGTGTTCGGGATGCCGATTTCGAACGGGTGCCAATCGAGGTTGGGCTTGGCCCTGACGAAGAACCGAATTCACGTTATTCCGACCGGATTCCGGCGCGGTATATGATCGAAATTATCAACGATAGAGATCTTCGTGAAGGCCGACTGCCTGAAAATCGAACGCATGCGAGGGTGGTCTGGGTGCGCCCTGACAATCCGGCAAAGAGCCGGCATGACGTCGTCGACGGCCTCAAATTCACCGGCATGCTCATCGAATATCCGGCTGGCAAACCCTGGCTGGTTCATGACCCGATTTCCGTGGACGAGGCCGTACAGTTGATAACCAGCCTGGGCGAAAACGAAAGACTGGCAGTCGCGTTCTACGACGGTACCGCGGGACTGATCGGTAACGATGCGGATCCCGCCCTGATCAGGCGGCTCTTTGATCCCGCCGACGATCCTGACACCGCGTTCGAGGTCTGGTCGGAACTGTTTCCAGAAGAGTCACGTCAGCGCGAGTACAACGACAGAGACCGCCGCTAACTCGACATTACTTTTTGGCTCTGGCCCACGCATCCTTCAGCGTAACCGTCCGGTTGAACACGGGCTTGCCGGGCCGGGAGTCTTTTTCGTCTACGAAGAAATAGCCTTTGCGGACAAACTGGAAACGGTCACCTGCATTGGCATTGCCAAGTGAAGGTTCAAGCTTGGCCGTGACGGTCTTCAGCGAATCCGGGTTGAGCATATCCTTCCACGTTTTGCCGTCAGGAATATCATCCGCATTCTCGTTGGTGAACAGCACGTCATAAAGGCGGACTTCAGCATCAACCGCATGTTCGGCTGATACCCAGTGAATGGTCGCTTTGACCTTGCGACCATCCGGAGCCTTTCCGCCGGCAGTTTCAGGGTCGTAAGTGCAGCGGAGTTCGACGATCTCGCCGTCATCGTCCTTGACCACATCATTGCACTTGAGGAAGTACGCATTGAGCAGGCGGACTTCGCGACCGGGTGTGAGGCGGAAGAATTTTTTGGGAGCGTCCTCCATGAAATCTTCACGCTCGATATAAATCTCGCGGCCGAACGGCACTTCACGGGTTCCCGCTGATTCATCCTGCGGGTTGTTAGTTGCCATCCGGATTTCTGATTCGCCTTCTGGATAGTTCTCGATGACAACCTTGATTGGATCGAGTACAGCCATCGCTCGATGACAGATCTGGTTCAGATGTTCTCTGATGCAAAGGTTGAACAGCGCGAGATCAGTCAGGCTGTTTGATTTTGTGATTCCTATCTTTTCGCAGAAATTCCGCAGCGATTCCGGAGTCACGCCGCGCCGACGCATTCCTCTGATGGTCGGCATGCGTGGATCGTCCCATCCCGAGACAAGTCCTTCCTCGACCAGTTCCAGCAATTTTCGTTTGCTCATGACGGTGTAGGTAAGATTCAGCCGGGCAAACTCGATCTGCTGCGGATGATGGATTCCCAGCTGTTCGATGTACCAGTCATAAAGCGGTCGATGGTCCTCGAATTCAAGCGTACAGACCGAGTGTGTGATTCCCTCCATTGAATCACTCTGGCCGTGCGTGAAATCGTAGGTGGGATAAATGCACCAGTCGTCGCCGGTTCGGTGATGATGAGCGTGCCGGATCCGGTACATCGCCGGGTCACGCAAATTCATGTTCGACGCATTCATGTCGATTCTGGCGCGAAGCGTCTTCTCACCATCTTTGAATTCCCCGTTCTTCATCCGCTCGAACAGGTCGAGATTTTCCTCGACTGATCGGTCGCGGTCGGGGCTGTCTATTCCGGGTTTGTTGTAGCCTCCACGGAACTCACGAACCTGATCGGCGGGCAGGTCGCAAACGTAGGCTTTGCCGTCTTTGATTAACTGCACTGCATAGCTGTAAAGCGTGTCAAAATAGTCTGACGCAAAAAATTCGCGGTCATCCCAGTCGAAACCCAGCCAGCGTACATCGTCGCGGATTGCGTCAACGTATTCTGTGTTCTCTTTTTCCGGGTTGGTGTCATCGAACCGCAGATTGCACTGCCCGTCAAACTGAGCCGCGATGCCGAAGTTCAGGCAGATCGCTTTGGCATGACCGATATGCAGGTAACCGTTCGGCTCCGGAGGAAACCGGGTGTGAACTCGCGAGTCGTTTTTGCCGCTGGCAATATCATCGGCGACGATCTGGCGGACAAAGTCCAGCTTGGTCTCGGGACTTTCGGGCGATCCGGTTTCTTTTGATTCAGTTGTATTCATTGCGTTGGGATCGAGTTGGAGGTGCCTGCAAGGACAAACCGGTTGATGTTAAGGTTCGCGGTTGGGTCCAGTTCACGTTTGACACAGATTCGCGTCCGGCCAACTGCCGGTGGCCATTCCAGAATGGTAACCAATGGGGTAAGGGGCGGCTATGGTGCAGCCGGTTTGTTAATGGTGCAGCGCATTATGTTGCAGCCCATTAGGGTGCAGCACGTGCGCCGCAGCACATCAACGTTTGCTGACGGCCGTACCGCTGCCGCACCCGAAAATGCTGCAACTGCCGATGTAGTCCCAGCATTCTTTGTGGTGAGGAGTCCGGCAACGTTTGCACTCGACCCGCTGGCTTTGAATTCCTTCGCCGCAGACCAGACAGACTCCATCACGCTCTATCGGCGTCCAACTGGATGAAGGTTTATATAGATCCGGTTTTGCTGACTGAGTCAGGAGGTCGTGCAGCTCCAGAAATTCGTCGATCTGCTGATCCACCAGCAGGAACTTCCACGATCGTGACTCGATCGCCATGGTGACTCTTCCACCGACGATATTGATATTCAACGAGGGCCCGAACATGCGGGAATGGATACGGGTTAAAAGTGATCGCACAGCCTGATGCAGAGTGGCAGGCAACTCGTCCGGTCGGTTTGACTGAAGTACAAACAGGTCATCAAAATCTCGGTCACCGACCTTGATATCCTCAAGGCCGATGTACGATTTTGCCCGCGTCCAGAATGTTTCTCTGTAGATTGTGATGCGGGCACTGCTATCCGGCCAGGGAGCCGTCAACACCAGCATCCGGCGCGTCTTGTTGGACTTGTAGACCCGGAACTGAAGGTGGACTTTAGACTCGCCATGCCGCAGGACGACTTGAGGTATTTCGCAGCAACCACCCTCGATCGCCATCCCCTTTCTATCCGAGGCGACGCGCCGCATGGTCTTCTTCCCGTAATACAACTGGAATAAGACGATCCATACGGGAATCAGCGCCGTCGCGAGGACGACGATTCCACCGGCGATGCTGACAAGGACAATTTGAAGAGTGGTCATGGCGCTCGATGTTGAACAATTCGTGACACCGCCGGGTTCAATGGTGGTACCCGGGGGCCCGATGGAAACGTAAGATCGTATCTGGTGAAAGCGGGAATGCCCGGTCTGGCTTCGGCGCTCTCTGCCTCCAGTTTAACGACTCCGCAGGAAACCTGATGCGAAAGTTACTTCTGATCAGCAGCTCAAGGACCCACGGAACCGGGTTTCTCGAGCATTGTTTGGATGCAATCAAGAGTCATTTGTCCGGCGTCGGCCGGTTGCTTTTTGTTCCGTACGCACTGGCGGACCGGGACGCCTATCACTCGCTGGTAGAAAAGTCGCTTACACCTGCTGGAATCGAAGTGGACTCGATCCACAAGGCGGGTGATCCGGTCGCGGCTGTTCAAAGCGCAGAAGCGATTTTCATTGGAGGTGGAAACTCATTCCGTCTTTTGAAAACGCTTTACGACCAGAATCTCATCGATCCCATTCGCACTGCCGTCGACAACGGTATTCCATACATGGGCAGCAGCGCTGGCACCAACATGGCTTGTCCGACCATGCGGACAACGAATGACATGCCGATCGTCGAACCACCGTCGCTTTCGACTCTCGGACTGATCCCGTTCCAGATCAATCCGCACTACCTTGATCCTGATCCGGGCTCAAAACACAAAGGCGAAACGCGCGAACAGAGGCTGGCCGAGTTTCACGAGGAGAACGATGTTCCGGTTGCCGGAATCCGCGAAGGAAGCTTCTTAATTGTTGATGGCGATAGCTGTACTCTTGGCGGCGATAAATCGATGCGGTTGTTCCGCGCGGGTCAGCCGCCCGAAGAAATTGAAGCGGGCAGCGACCTGAGCTTTTTGATGAAATAAGCTCGCTGACGGTTCACGCGGATATCAGCCCGCTTGCCCGGCATCTACCAGCCTCGAAAGCGTGTGTTCGATACGCGCTGCACATCGCTCTTTACCGAGGATCGAAAGCGTTTCGAACATGCCGAATCCTTTGGCCTTGCCGGTAACCGCTACGCGAAGGGCGTGGATAATCTGGCCGATCTTGATTCCTTTCTCTTCCAGCCAGCCCTTCAGGTGCACTTCAAGTGCTTCCGGTGATTCATCGGTGACTTCTGCAAGTAGCGACTTGTACGCGGTCAATAGCTCAGCCGCATCTTCGGCTTTCACCAGTCGCTTCTGATACGCTTTCTCTTCGTAGACCAGCGCGTCATCGTCAAGGAAAAAGTCATCGAACTGCAAAATGTCACCCGCCATCACGATACGGTCACCCGCGGCTTCAATGATGTCACCAAGATAGGATCCGATTTCGCAGTCCGGGGGCTCTGAAACAAGGTTGGCCTTCTGAAGAAACTTCAGACACAAGGGCGTTTTCTGTTTGGCTGGCAGGTCATTGAATCCTCGACTCTGGAACGCAACCAGTTTTTGCGGATCAAAACTCGCGGGTGCTTTGACGACCCGGTCAAGCGAAAAGTGCTGTAGCATTTCTTCGCGTGTAAAGTCCTCTGTTTTGTCATCCAGCGACCATCCCACCAGCAACAGGTAGTTGACGACGGCATCTGGAAGGAAACCGATCTCCCGATAGAACTCGACAAGCACAGGATTGAATGTCGCAGGATCTGTTTCCAGCCCGATTCGCCCCGCAATTGCGGCGCCGCTTTGATAGAGCGAATTAAAGTCCCGGTTCTTAAGGTATTTTTCGATCTTCCGTTTGCTTAACTTGTTCTTGCTGCCCGGTTCTGCAACGAAGGGCAGATGCGCGTATTGGGGCATGTCATAACCGAGTCCCTGGATCATGAATATCTGCCGCGGTGTGTTGGGAAGATGCTCAACCGCTCTGACGACGTGTGTGATTTGAAAATCGTGGTCGTCTACGACATTTGCAAGATGATAAAGACAGGTTCCGTCATTGCGCTGGATGACGTGGTCCTGCTCCAGCGCCCATTCGAATGAGACGTCACCTCTGACCAGATCGGTAAACTCGCACTTGCCCTCACGAGGCATTTTCAACCGGACAACACATTTGCGTCCTTCGGATTCAAACTTTGCTGCGTCCTCATCGGTTTCCGCCATCCAGTTCCGGCTGTAGATGAAATCGCGTTTTTCTTTTTCAGCCGCTTCCCGCTCAGCCGCCGTCTCCTCCGGACGCGCGTAATCGCGATACGCGAGTCCCGCATCCAGCAGTTTTTCGACCGCTGCCTGATATTTGTCACTTCGCTGGGATTGGAAATACGGAGCATGAGGTCCGTCAACTACGGGGCCTTCATCCCAGTCGATTCCCAGCCAGCGGAATCCATCCAGAATCGGCTCAAGTGCTTCCGCGACGTTACGTTGCGCGTCTGTGTCGTCAATCCGCAGGATGAACTGACCGCCAGCCTGCCTTGCGAGTAGCCAGTTGAACAGCGCAGTACGTACGCCGCCGATGTGCAGGTAACCGGTTGGACTTGGAGCGAATCGGGTTCGAACGGTCATGGGAATATTTGCGAAGGGTATTGCGTCAAAAACCGGATTCTACGCGATATGCCCGAGACTGAGAACGCGCCGCGTGGGCAAGGACTTACGACCGCCACAAACTCAGGACCACGATTCGCTAGCGAATCAAGTTCGGCTCCACGAATTGCCGAAGACTCAAAGGATGTACAGATTTTTTTCTAACGTGGGCAGGGCAGGGAAGTGACCGTTCGACGTAGCGGAAAACGCCGAAGACTGGTCGTCAACCAGGAAGTTGTCGGGCAGCATGATCGGGAGTCGGAACGTCCGACAGGATCGAGCCGCAGGAAACCTGCGTCGAAAAAGCAGGCCTCAGGCCTCACTGAGAATCAGCGCGTCTACTCCGGCAGCGCGAATCGTCGTCATCAGAAAAAGACGACTGACCTGCTGCCCAAACGATTTCTCTCCTGCGCTCTTGTTGTCCTTGCTCTGGCGGCCTGTATCGGTGGCTTGAATCTGATGTCCAGCGTCTCGGCATCGTGGCCTGAGGTTGTGGGAGATGCCGGACTGAGAGCCTCCGCGCTTTCGGGCCCTGGAACGCTTGCCGGGTGGTTCAAGTCGTTTTTGCTGATCATGACCGGACTCGCGAGTCTGCAGATCTATGCACTCCGGCAACATCGCTGCGACGACTATCGCGGCACATACCGGATGTGGCTCTGGATGTCGGCACTGTTTTTTGTCGCCAGCGTGAACTGCTTCGTCGATCTGGGAGCGATCCTTGCTAACGTGACTGCTTCGCTGACCGGTTCCACTGCCATGAACGGTATCTGGACCCTGGCGGCGGTGAAGCTGATTGCTCTTTCGGCACTGGTGATCCGCGGCTTGATTGAAGTCCGCAAATCACGCAGCGCGCTCGCGCTGGTGGTGCTGGTCTGGCTGGCATGGTCAGCCGCAGCGGTGCTTCAGGTTCCTGTTGTGAGAGACAATCTCGTTATCGACTACCAGGTGACGTATGGAAATCTGATGCTGTTTGGCACCGCCACGTTATTTATTTCAGTGACGCTGTACGCAAGGTTTGTCTACCTGAGAGCCCAGGGACTCATCACGCTTCCGGTCAGAACGGAGGCTGTTGTTGACGAGGCAGTCGAAACTGAGACCATCGCTCCAACGACGGAACGCTCGGCTTCCAGAAAGAAAAAGAAAGCTGCAGCGACGGAAGAAGAATCTGCTGAGCAGGATTTGGACGTCAGCGGCGAATCGCTCGAGGAATCCGGATCGTCAACGAAAAAGCGGAAAAAGTCGAAGCGGCCCCCGGTGCCAAAACCTTCAAGACCCGTCCCGCAGGTCGAAGAAAGTGCTCCGATTCCGATGAAGACGAGAGACCAGCTGGAAAGCGAAGAAGACTCCGACTCGCCGATCCTGCCACTTTCGACCGGCAAGCGGAAGCTTACACGCTCCGAACGTAAACGAATGGCCAAGCAGGCGAAGAAAAACCGCAGAGCGGCATAGTCAATCTGATTGGCGGCATATTCAAGCTGTCTAGCGGCATAGTCAAGCTGATTAGCGGGAGCCGGTGATCCGGTTGCGCAGAATCCCGATCTCCGGAATCTCGACTTCGACGACGTCACCGTCTTTCATGAACAACGGTGGCGTTCGACCTGCTCCGACTCCTTCGGGCGTTCCAGTAAAGATCAGGTCGCCCGGCCTGAGCGTAAAGAATCTGGACAGATGCTCGATCAGATAGTCCACCGGAAAAATCAGATTGCCAGTGTTTCCACTTTGCATCGTTTCTCCGTTCAGCCGCAACTTGACGTCCGTGTTGTCCGGATCAAGTTCGTCAGCGGTAACGATCCACGGACCGACTGGCGCAAAGCCATCGATCGACTTGCCGAGCAACCATTGCCCGCCGGGTTGCCCTTTCTGCCAGTCACGGGAAGTGATGTCGTTTCCACATGTGTACCCGAAGACATGTTCAAGCGCCCGGGAGCGCGGGATGTTACGGCCGGCTTTTCCAATCACGGCGACGAGTTCAGCTTCGTAATCAACCTGAGTCGCAAGATCGGGGATTTCCACGTCACAACCAGGACCGGTTACTGCCGACGCGAACATACCGAAGACCACCGGCTTTTCCGGAACTTCACCGCCCATTTCGGCAGCGTGAGCGGCATAGTTCTTTCCGATGCAAAGGATCTCCTCCGGCGACTGAACGGGTGCGAGAAGTCGAACATCCGACAATACCAGCGATGATGCTGGATCGAAAAGGTCGGTGGGATCGTTTTCCAAGGCCAGAAACTCAACGAGTCCGGAAAAATCGTCAGGTTCCGGTCGACCGCCAGAGTCGGTTGCCTTCCAGGGCAGAACGCGGTCTTCAACGATCAAAGACCAGCATTCTTCACCTGTTTTTTGATCGTTTTCTCCGCTGAATAGCGCAATTTTCATTAGAAACGTCCCTTTTCTATTTCGTTCCAGCCTGCAGTACGGGAAGCCGATTTTCAGTTAACAGCGTACTCAACGCTCTCTTTTACAGATTTCCCCTCTGCTGCTTCCTATGTCAACCTCCGGCCCTCAACCGCCCGCCTCCGGCTACGATCCAAGCTCCGCTGCTGCGCAATACGAAATCCTCGTTGGCAAGGCGATGGACTCGACGCGTGAGGAATCAAAGCCTCGTGTCAACGAACTGTTCGAAGTTTGTCTGATGGATAACCTGCGCGACGGAGTTATTTTCGTCGACAGCCGTCTGCGCATTCAAAGATGGAATCGCAGCGTTGAAGCAATGACCGGCACGAGCAGCCAGAAAGCAATCGGAGGACCGATTTCCCCGGACCTTTTAAGACTGCATAACACCAAGGGCGAGCCGGTCCCGCAGGCAGCCTGCCCGTTCGGAGAGTGTATCCGGATTCAGGAACCTGTCGAACAGGAGTTCAACGTCATCGGAAGAAGCGGAAGGAGCATCCGGACGTTTCTGACCGTTTCCCCGGTGATCGATGGTGAGGGAAAGATTCACGGCGCCATTGCCCAGTTGCAGGATCTGTCTGTTCAGACCGACCTTCAACGACAGCTTCGCGATCTGTATGCGATCAGCATGCTTGACCCGCTTACGTCGGTCGCGAATCGTGCTGAGTTCGAGCGAATGCTGGATGAATACGTCAAGGCTCACACCCAGGCTGATCTTCCCTGTAGTCTGATCATCTGCGACATCGATTTCTTCAAGAGCATCAATGACAACTTCGGGCACCACATCGGCGACCAGGCTCTTATTGCGTTTGCTCAATTGCTGAAGGAGTTCGTCCGTCAACAGGACATCGTTGCGCGATACGGCGGTGAGGAGTTCGTAATTCTCTGCGCGAACTGCACGCGGGATGCGGCAGTCGACAGGGCTGAGCAGATCCGGGCGAGGCTCAACACAACATCTCAGTCCGTTCTTGACGGCAAGTGCCTGACGGCCAGTTTCGGAGTCTCGCAACTCCAGCGCGACGAACAGCCGGATTCGTTTTTCGTTCGAGCGGATCAGGCGCTGCTTCATGCCAAAGCGTCCGGCAGGAATCGGGTTATTTGCGCCGAGCGGATGAGTAGGAAGTCGGGCAGGACTCAGGAACCACCATCGATTACAGGCATGAAATGGCGCAGCACGCCCAAACGTGGTCTGCTGGAGTCGATTGAATTCAAGACTCCGACACCGGCATCGGTGTTTGAGCAGAAGGTCCGCGCTTATCTTGAAGAGGTTGGCGGCCGCGTTCTGAGTTTCAAAAGCGGAATTGTTACCGCGATTGTCCCTTCAAACTGGTCAGGAGCACGGCAGGACGAAAAGTTTGAAGTACACATGGAATACCAGGAGGGGGCAGCTTCACCGGACGACAATGGCCGCCAAATGCTGTTCATCCGGATTACTGTGCTGGAGTCCCGATCTCGAAAAAGCTGGTTCCAGCGAACGCCGGATGTTGCCCCGGAGGCTGTCCAGCATCTTATAAATGAGCTGCGCAGGTATACGGCTTTGATCGACGAATCAAGCACGGTTATGGTCAAACCGGTGGCCACAAAATCGACCAGAGACGAGCATTAGAGACTCGTTAATCCGGACACGTCCAAACGGTTCCCTTTCCCGTAGCAATGCCGGCGCCGATTGTCTTGGCGATGTCGATCCGGTATCTTTCAGGTGACGAAAGACAAGTCAACAAAACCATATATACGGGGATAAAGTCATGGCATATTCACTGCCGGAACTTCCATACGCATACGATGCACTTGAGCCTCACATTGACGCTCGCACTATGGAGATCCACCACTCCAAGCACCACAACGGCTATGTGACAAAAGTTAATGCGGCACTTGAGGGGACTGATCTTGCCGGCCAGTCGATCGAAGATCTGATCTCGAACCTCAGTGCAGTTCCCGAGGAAAAGCGGACTGCCGTTCGCAACAACGGCGGCGGGCACGCCAATCACTCTCTCTTCTGGAGTGTGATGAAGCAGGGCGGCGGTGGAAATCCAACCGGTGATCTTGCCGCAGCGATTGATGAAGCGTTCGGCAGCTACGATAGCTTCAAGGAACAGTTCGCTGCAGCAGCCGGAACTCGTTTCGGCAGCGGCTGGGCATGGCTCGTGGTTGATGGTGGAAAACTTGCGGTCGAAAGCACACCGAACCAGGACAATCCTCTCATGGAAGGTCGTACGCCGATCCTCGGTCTTGATGTCTGGGAGCACGCCTACTACCTGAACTACCAGAACCGTCGTCCCGACTACGTTCAGGCGTTCTTCAACGTCATCGACTGGGATGCTGTCTCACAGCGATTTGAAGCTGCCCGGAGCGTTGGCGTCAGCTAAGGGCCAACCTGCTCAAACCAATTCATTCAAGCCCGGCCGTCAGCCGGGCTTTTTTTGTGCAAGCAAAGAGGGCAATAGTCTGCCATCATCCGCATAAATCGCTAGCAATTGTTGCTGCTAGTTACCCATGATGTTGACCCTGTGCTTTGCGCCTTCTACCATCGCCCAGCTATTTTGACGGGAGTATTCCTGCATAGCTGCTTTCAACCAATTGGTAATAAAAAAGTGATGCGATTATTCCGATTGTAGAAATGACGGAAACATGCGGAGTCATTCCGCGCGCTAATAAACTGCGCGCTGTATGGAGTGCGGTTACCAGGCAAGGATGCTGACCGATGCGATCGATTTGCAACTCGAAAACTCGACTTTTGAACGGGATGGTACTCATCCTGTCGTTTTGTGTTCTAACCGGTTGTCGAAGCGGAGGTGACTTCTCCGTTCCGAAGCTTACCGATCTTGCATGGTGGAACCCGAAGGATGGAGCGATCGCTCGAAACGATGCGCCGGCTCCACCTGCACTCCACTTCAGTCCGGACTCAAACGGTCTCGATGGCAGCGACACTGAACAGTTGCGAGAGAATCTGAACCAGATACTCGCGACAAACGACGGTTCCGGCCAGAGTCAAGGTGCGCCAATCCGCCAGCCGTATTCCAGCGGTGGCGAAATGGACTCGCAGTTTTTTGAACTTGAGGAGCCTTCGAACTTTGATCCTCTGACAGGACGGCTCAAAACCGACCTGCCCGGTAGCGAAGGCCAGCTCGATTCGGACGACATTTCACCGGAAGCTCTAGCCGATGCGCTGGAACAGCGCTCGCCGAGCATGGGCGGATCAATGGCTCGTAGCGGTGCCGGTTCAAATCCGGAACAGGATGAATGGCGTGACTTTGATCTGCCGAAACCGGAGTTCGGCGGCAGCTTTGACAACGCGCTCTCCGCGGCGCGCGATACGTTGAACCGCGATGCCCGACAGGCAGAACGGCAATTCGGTCAGGCAGAGCAGCAATTCGGTCAGGCGGAGCAGCAATTCGGTCAGCAAGTCGAGCAAGTTACTCAGCAGGCAGGTCGTTTCGGCCAGCAGGTGAATCAAGTTCAGCAACAGGCCGAACAGGTTTCCGGCGGAGCTTTTCAAGCGGGAGGTGGTCAATTCGCGGCGAACATGAGCGAAGAGACCAGAGAAATCGCCAACCAGTTTGCGGGAACTCTCGGCCGTGTCGTCGAGAATACTGCGGAACAGATTCAATCAACCAATCAGTCCGGTGGAGCATTCGGTCAAAGAGTCGCCAACGAGTTTATGGGTGCCGGCGAGCAGGTGGCTGATACTGCACGAGAGGTGGCAAACCGCGCAGATGATGGATTCCGCAATCTGACAGGTAGCGTTGCCAACTCGGCTGACTCGATTCAACAACAGCGAATGAACGAGATGCAGCAGACAATTGATAGTCTGCAGGAACAGCTCGCTTCTCAGAATACAGGTCAGAGTTTTTCTCCGCAAAGACTCGAGTCTGTCGGGCCGGCAGATGCGTTTCCTGCTGAGAACCCGGTTGCAGGTCCGGATGGCGGTATTGCGCAGAGCTCATTTGGCGATGACGGATCGAGTTCAAGCCTCACACAACCAACAACAAACTATGAATCCACCGGAGCGCCTGAGTTTCCATCTGTCGCTCAGAATCAGAGCTTGAGTTCGCCTGGCGGCGACGGTCCCGTTTTCGGAAGCAATCAACCGTTCGGGCAAAGTATGGAGCGGCCGGTACAGCCGAATAGCCCAACGACACCTCGAAACATTCTGCGGAACCGGACGGCCACAGAGTCGCGTGTTGTCTATCCCGAGACCGGCGCGGGAAGTTTCGCATCGGCCCAGGGCGACGCAACGGCAGAGTCAAACGCGCTCACGATGCCGGCACCGAATTTCGGCGGCGCTCACTATGCCCCCGGAACGGTTCGTACCGAACTGCCGCCCCGACGCTAGGTCAGCCAGGTCCCCGGCTTTTAACAGCAATTCGTGCAATTCGAAGCCACGATTTGTTTGTCGATGGGAATTCCGCACTCGACTGCGGGTCTTATAATTGACGGCAAACAATCTCCGGGGAATCTATTCTGAGCACTGTCTGTTTTAATCTGCCGGCGATCGTACGGGATACGTTTGTTGAAGACATTCTGTTTCGTGAAAGGATGCCATCGACAAATGATGTCGCAATCGAGTTCGCAAGAACCAAAAGCTTGAGCACGCCCTTCCTGGTTCTGACTGAAGAGCAGACGGCAGGACGTGGTCAGCACTCCCGAAAGTGGATTGCCAGCCGCGGTAGTCTGACTTTCTCGCTGATTGTTCCGGAGACGTTTGTCCACTCCGGAGTACAGCCGCTTCTTTCACTGGCGGCGGGGCTGTCGTGTGCACGCGAGATAAACGGGCTGTGCTCATTGATCCGACCGGAGGGAGTGCGGGTCAAATGGCCGAACGACCTCGTGGTGATTCATGAAGGAGTCTGGAAAAAGCTTGGAGGAATCCTCGTTGAAAGCCTCGTGGCACCGGGGGCAAAAAGGCATTTCGTAATTGGCATCGGAATCAACGTTGCCAATTCGCTGGAAGCGGCGCCGGAGGAAGTTGTTTCCTCAGCTACCTCACTCCTGCATGTTTCAACGCATCCGCCAGAGCTTCAGACCCTGCTTGTTCAACTACTGCAACGTATTGAAACTGTTTTGAGTCTTGATCCATCCAGATTGATCGTGCAAATCAATGAACTTTCCATTTTGACCGGGAAATCTGTTCAACTCAGCCTGCCTGACGGGTCGATTGTGGGAGGCATCTGCCGCGGTGTTGCTGCCGACGGAGCAATCTGTCTTGAGTCGGTGCCGGGCGACGATGTTCAGGAATTCGTATCCGGTTCGGTTGCTGGCTGGGACGAAATGTCCAATGACTTGACGGAATGAGCTGGAAATCGGAGGCTGCTTCCGGCTTTCGTACTTGTAGAAACAGGATCCGGCAACCAAGGTCTTTTGTGGCCATTACCGTTGCAATTGTCGCAAATTGGCAATTTCAGCGGCTACCCGCCGGAAGAACGGCGGCAAAGCCCGAATTCGTAGGGTCAATGGCTGGAAAAGTCGGCCAAATATTGCAAAAATCCATAGCGAGGAAACGTTTGTCTTGTCCACCACTTCCGGGGACGAGGGCGCGTCACGGTGAAGGCGAATTCGGGATTCGCTGGCGACCGGCCCGGCAAAGACGTTTCCAGAGTCAGGTAACCCGGATTGAGGAACCACACATGCCATTGTTTGAAGTTGAGACCGACGCACACATTATCATCACCTGGGCCGAGAGCGAAGACTCCGCGACCTCGGTGGCCAGCGACAACTACCCGTCCGAAAATATCCTGCGTCTTACCAAACGCCCTCGCGACAGTTGGGTGATCTCGAAAGGCCTTCTCGGCATACGTGAAAAGACAACTGATCCGTGCACAATTGCCCGTGAGTGTCTCTCAAAAGCTGAGGGAGACAAGGTTCACGCGATTCGGCTGTATATGCAGCAGACCGGCAACGACCTTGAGCAGGCTCGTAAGGCCGTAGAATCGAACATGCTGATGGGCTGGTAAACACCGGCCTTTTTTGTTGGCTCAACAACGTTGGCCCGGCACACAGTATTAAGCACCAAAGCAATAAGCAGCAAAGACGCCGCGCGCATGTGCGGCGTCTTTCTGTTGCGCTAATTGCAGCTGGCTGTTGCGCTAATTGCAGCTGGCTGTTGCGCTAATTGCAGCTGGCACGGCCGTATGTACCGGCGCAGTGTACGGGCGTAGCTATTTCGCTACGGGCTAGCTATTCGAAAAGAATCCTGGGCAAAACAATCTGCGCGTCGTAGCCACTGCAATACACCTCAGCCGCCGCAAGTTCGCAAGCGCATAAAAAAAGCGGGATAAAGCAATCCCGCTCTTGTCTTTTGATTTTGCAGATCGAGCCTAGTCGATGATGCCCGCTGCATCATCTGCTCCACCAGCGGCTCCGGCCGGAGGCGGGTTGGCACCGCGCGGGGGTGTTCTTGGACCGCGAGGATTGTTTCGGCCGGCCAGTCCTCTATTGCCACCCGGGGCGGGAGGCGCACCGCCTGCAACACGCTGGCCGGGTGTATAGGTCAACGCGAGGTATTTGTTTTCTTCGGTTGAATCCATGCTTGTAGGAAACTCGCCTGTCTCACTGAACGTGATCCGCAGCAAAGTTCCTTGAAGCTGATAGAGGGCTTTGAGTTCACGGCCGGAATCATCGCCATCACCGATATTGAACGTCAATTGCCCGGCTTGCACGTTCAGGTTGACCGTTCCAGTAGACTCCATGTTTCCGGACATGGCGGTGAACTGACTGCCGGTGACATTCAATTGCATCGCATCCAGTACGTAGGTGGGAATTTGCTTGCCGTAGATTGTGCCGGCGTTCACTTTCCACTGCCCGTCCATCGATTGAGCTTGAGCGGCAACTGTCATCATCGCGGGCAATGCGATAGCAACGGCTACTGTCAGGATTCTGTTTCGCAAACTCATTTTTTCTCCAGAGCAATGAGGCGGGTTGATTTCCAGTTAATATGTTCTGATCTGATACCTATAGGATAGATTGCGAGCCCGGAGTGGTCCAGAGTTCCGTTATTCACGCCGCGTTTTGACGCTGTCAATCGCCTGTTTTCACGAGGATGCCGTACGGATAAAGTGTTTCTCTGACTGATTTACGAGGAAGAGCTCGAAAATAAAACCGGAACAACGATCCAATAACGTTGTCGAACTAACGAACACGCTGTTTTGCCACTCACTCCGGATTCGCAAGCCGGGAGCGGCCACGGCTTTTCCCCGACCTGCCAGCCACGATCAAATGCCCGAAGCGCTTATTCAACTGAATAATATCGTCAAAGACTACAAAACGATGCGCGCGCTCGATGGTGTGGATCTTGAAGTTTTTCCCGGCATCACTGGCTTGCTGGGTCCCAACGGCGCAGGGAAATCAACCTTGATCAAGGTACTGCTGGGACTGGTCCGCGTTTCCGGCGGATCGGGAACAGTGCTGGGGCACAAGCTTGCCAAAGAAGGCAAAGCGATTCGAAACAAAGTCGGCTATATGCCTGAAGACGATTGCTACATCGCGGGCATGAGCGGGATTCAGGTCGTTCAGTTCTCCGCCAGCCTTGCGGGTCTGCCGGGCGTCGAGGCTTTGAGGCGCAGCCACGAGATTCTCGACTTCTGCGGGATGCAGCAGGAGCGTTATCGCACGATCGAGACCTACTCGACGGGGATGCGTCAGAAAATCAAGTTTGCGGCCGCGATCGTCCACGATCCCGAATTTCTTATTTTTGACGAGCCGACTTCCGGTCTTGATCCGGAGGAGCGGGAGTCGCTGCTGAACAGGATCAAGATCCTGGCTTCGACCGTCGGGAAATCGGTGATCATTTCGACTCACATTCTGCCCGATGTCCAGGCAATCTGTGATCAGGTCGTGATTCTACAGAATGGAAAAGTCCGATTGAATGAAACGCTGGACGAGCTCAACCGGCCGTCGGAGGCGTCGGTGTCTATTCGGGTCAACGGAGATGTGACTCCGATCTCTGATTTCCTCTATCGCCAGAATCTTCAGGTGACCGCTAAGCCCAATGGCAAGCTTGTCGTGGGAGAAGACGCTAATGATTCAAGCGGCGGACTGAACACGACTGAAAGGAACCAGCGGGTTGCGGCTATCGTCTGGCAGGGGGCTCGCGAAACAGGAACGACAATCCAGTCGCTGACACCGGCTAAGAACTCACTCGAGGAAATTTTCATGTCAGTTGTCAGTGAGGCCGCCAATGCCGATTCATAATGTTGGATACAGGGCATGGGTCGGACAGAAAACGGCTCAATGGTCTCGCTGGTGGCACATTGCGGAAACGGGTGTAAACCTCGCGTTCAAATCCACGTGGGTAAAGCGGATCGTATTCTTTGCATGGTTGCCGGTGCTTTACTGGGGACTTGGTTTTTTTTTACTAGAACGTGCGATTATCGCCTCGGCTCAGGCAACTCCTGAGACCGAGTTGAATCAGTTGATTGATGACGCAGGACTTCCGCCCCAGCTGCAGAATCCAACTCAGCAGATGCGGCGGCAGGCTCTGGCAAGGTCGATTCGCAGGACGTTTCCGATGTTACCGAACGTCGATGCTCTGGCTTCTGCGCTTGAGTCAGACGATGACGTAACGTTGCGCAACCGGGTATGGAGCTGGCTGTTACTGGCCTTTTTCCGTTACCCCCAGTCAACGGTGATTCTGTTTCTGCTGGGGTTTATTGCGCCCGGACTCATATCCCGGGATTTCCGCTCGCGCGCGTTCCTCCTGTATTTCTCGAAACCGATCGGGCGAGTGGACTATCTGCTGGGCAAGCTGTTCGTGCCTGCGCTGTTCATCATTTTTGTTTCCACGCTTCCGGCGCTGGGGCTTTATATATTCGCAATCGGAATGTCGCCTGATTTATCGGTGTTTTACAGCACGTGGGATATTCCCCTGCGCATCATTGCGGCTTCGATTGCGCTCGTGATACCAACGTCACTGCTTGCGCTGATGTTGTCGTCGCTTACGCATGAGAGCCGGTTTGCCAGCTTTGCATGGTTTGCGATCTGGGCGTTGGGGCACGGAGCCTGGTTTTCCATTGCCGTTTCTCAGGCGATCCGGTTGAACAACGCTCCGACCAGCCCGGAGGTTCTTAATAGCGGACTCGTCAAGCAATGGTCGGTGGTGTCTCTGTACAACAATCTTGGAGAAGTCCAGAACTGGATATTCGGGTTTTCGTCGTTTTCCGAAATCTGGCCCGCTGCGTTTGTGCTGACATTGCTTTCGCTGTTTTCGCTTCTGGTACTCTATCGACGAATTTCGGCACCGGTGAATATCTGATCCTGATTCGAGTCGCCCGACTGTAACAATATGATTGAACTTTCCAGCGTCACAAAACTGTACGGCACCGTCATCGGCGTAAACGACATCAGTCTTTCGCTTGAGCCGGGAACGTACGGTCTTCTCGGCCCCAATGGCTCGGGCAAGACGACGATGATCAATCTCATTCTCGGACAGTTGCGACCCACGATCGGAACAGTGCGGTTGTTCGGAACCAATCCATGGACGAAATCACGTTTGCTGAGACGAATCGGGCTCTGCCCTGCCAATGAAGTTCACTACCCGCGCATGACGGGATATGACTGGGTCAAATACCTTGTGCAACTGCACGGCTTCAATTCAGCCGACGGGCACGCGAGAGCGGTAACAGCTCTGGAGCAAGTCGGTCTTGCCGAACACATGAACCGTCCGATGCGGAACTACTCGCTCGGGATGAGACAGCGCGCCAAGCTTGCCCAGGCGATGGCTCATGAGCCGGAGTTGCTGATCCTTGACGAGCCGTTTAACGGCCTTGATCCTGTTGGGCGTCGTCAGATGACAGATCTGCTTCACGAATGGGCAAAGCAGGGGCGCAGTATTATTGTCGCCAGCCATATTCTCCACGAAGTCGAAGAACTCAACCCTTCGTTTCTGCTGATTTCGGGCGGGCGTCTGCTGGCCTCAGGTGCTCCATCGGAAATTCATGAGATTCTGGCCGATACACCGAGCACGTTTTCGGTCCGTTCGAGCGACCCGCGCGCGCTTGCGGAGTTGTTGATCAAGCACGATATGGCTGACGGGATCGAGATAGATGGAGAAACCCTGATTGTCTCCACCGAATCCGATTTGAGAATTCAGTCAGGCCTGCCGGAAATCGTCATGGAAAACGGGATCGTGATCTATGAAATGAGTTCCGGAGACGACTCGCTAAAAACACTATTCCCGACATTGATGCAGATTCACCGCGGCGAAACGCGAAAGGGGACCCTGAAATGAACTGGATCCAGGGCTCATTCCGGACGTGCAGTTTTGAGCTGCGACGCTCGCTGACGAATCAGAGGATTGCCGTTTCAGCTGTAATGGTGCTGTTTCCGTCTGTAATTCTCGGGCTGGTTCATGCGGCACCGGGCGTTCAGGGTGAAATGCCGGTCGAAGTCTCGCAGATGCTGATCCTGTTGCTGGTCGGCCTGGTGACCATCCTGTCATTGCTGTTGTGGGCGACGCCCAATGTTCATTCGGAACTTGAGGGGAAAAGCTGGGTGTTCATTGCCAGCCGTCCCGGCGGAAGAGTATCCAATTTCCTGGGCAAGTACTTTGCTTCGGTTTATTCTTCGTTCATCGTCTCATGGGCGGCGGTCACGTTGAGTGTTCTGGTCGTTAATCAGGTTGCGGAAGTTCGAGACCCGCTGAAGCTGTGGTCTGTTCTATCGATAATCTTCCTGATTGCCTGTGTCGTGTATGGCGCGATTTTTTCAATGATCGGTACGATCTTCTATCGTCGCGGGATGGTGATCGGCGTGGCCTACGTTCTGGTTTCAGACGTACTGGTTGCCAATCTTCCGGCGATCATCGGGAAGTTGACCGTCAGGTATCACCTGCAGTCACTGGGCATCGCGTGGATGGGCTGGCTTTTCCCGGGCGGCGAAGAAGCGGTGCGGAACTACAATACCTACTTCGGCAAGCCGGAACCGTGGTTCAACCTGACGTGTCTATTCGTGATGATGGCACTCTGCCTGGGGGTAGGGACGTTTGTGATCGTCAGCCGGCAATACATCACCAAAGATGAATCCTGAATCACGCGAGCTTGCGCCGGCTTCATTAGGATCTACTTTATTGGTCGACTGAACTTTCCGCGGTTCACCAGCCTCCGTCGTTCCATGTTCTGGCACGGACTTCTTCGCCGATCTCAAACCGGACAGCCCCGTCGAGTCCCGTCGAAAGGACTTCAGCCCCGGCAGATTCAAACTGCTTGGTGACTTCATCACCCGTCTTCCTGACTGATCCGCTGATGACGACATAGTCGGGCGTGCACCAACGAGCGAATGTCTGTGGATGGCTGTTTAGGCTGCCGTGATGCGGTGCCATCGCAATATCGAAGGGCAGGGGCGACCCTGACATCAGCTCGAACAAGGCGTCACCCTCAAGATCACCGGTGAGAAGAAGTCGTTTTTCAGAATGTTCAATCAGCAAGACGATGCTGTCGGCGTTGTCAGATTCTCCGTTACCTGCTTCCGGAGGATTTAGCACTTTGATGTCAACCAGGCTATCGGTTTCAAGCCGATCACCCGAAGAAACCGTCTCGACTCGAATGCCGTTGGAACGTGCAGCTTCCAGCAGGACGGCGACGGACTCTGAATCACTGTTGCTCATGGGGTAGGAGACAATCAGGCTGCCGATAGAAAATCGTTTCATCAACTCGGGCAGAGCGTTGAAGTGATCTACATCAGCATGTGAAACGACGACCGAATCCAGGTGGGTTACGTTTTCATGCCATAGAACGGACGAAACGTTCTGAACCGCATAGTTCGCGGACCCGAAACTTCCGGCGTCATAAAGAATGTTTCGTCCATCAGGCAGTTGCAACAGGACACTGGTCCCATGCCCGACATCAATAAATGTTGCAACCAATGCATGTTCTGCATCGCGGTGTCGGGCTTCCAGAATCCTCTGGGGAACCAGCCAGCCGAATACTGTCCAACACATGACCCAGATCAGAACGTACTTTCCCGAAACCCGAGTTGCCGGCCAGACTGCGAACAGGAACATTCCCGCGTAGAAGGCGATGACCGAAACAACGGCCGGTCCAGCAGTCCACGAATGACCTCCCGGAACATTAGTCGCTAGGGCGATACACCACTCAACCACCGAAAGGTTCCAGTCACACAGTCGTCCGCAGATCGCTCCTGCAGGCGGAAAGAAGCTCCCGAACACAAGCGTTCCCAGTCCGCCGTAGAGGGCCAGCGCGATCGGGATCAGGAGTATCGGATTCACAATCAGTGCGACCGGAGCTGATAGATGAAACCGTATTGCGACCAGCGGCATTGCAACCATCCAGACAATTGCACTCACAAGAAATGCAGCGCGAACCTTTTCGCCTGACCAGTACAAAAGCCTGACGGGAAACGGCCGCGTCGAGTCGATCAGGCGTTGAAGTGGATCTGAGGACTTTCGAGGTGCGATCCAGCGAAATCCGGCAACGATTGTTGCAACTGCGAGGAAGCTGAGTTGAGGACCGACTTGAAAAAGGTCAGCTGGATTGATGACAAGAACTAGTAGCCCTGCAATCGCCAGCCAGTTGAACGACGAACTGGTCCGGCCGATTAATCGCGCGAGACAGAATAGAACGATGAGAATTGCGGCTCTTGAAACCGGCGGTCTGAATTCGACCAGCCATGCATAGAAAACCACAAACAGTATGGTGCAAATCAGGCAGGTGTTCCGGCTGATCAAGTCGGCACGATAAAGAACAAAGAACAGTCCAGCGAGGATTCCGACATGCAATCCGGAGATTGCAAGTAAATGAACCGTGCCAGTCAGAAGGAAAGTCTCTCTTC
>JBCCFB010000015.1:0-47517 GCA_039029995.1 Planctomycetota bacterium | reverse complement strand
GTCGTGAGCCGCAAGCCCTTCGAATTTGTTTTCGCCGGTTTTGAAGGGGAGTCCTGAGATGTCCGCGATTGCGAGAGCCACATTGCGGGCGTAGTCCGGGGGGGTGTTCAGTCCGGTTCCGACCGCTGTCCCGCCAAGCGCAACTTCTGACAAGTGCGCAAGAGTGCTTTCAAGAACCAGTAGCCCTTTCTTAAGTTGAGTCGCATACCCGGAAAACTCCTGGCCAAGGGTCAGCGGCGTCGCATCCATGAAGTGCGTGCGTCCGATCTTTACGACATCGGAGAATGTTTCACTTTTCTGGCTTAGTGTCTGTAACAGCTTCCGGACCTTCGGGATGGTCAGTTCCACGATCATCTTATAGGCCGCGATGTGCATGGCGGTCGGAAACGTGTCGTTGGACGACTGGGACTTGTTGACGTCGTCATTGGGGTGGACGGGGGTTTTGCTGCCGATGACGCCGCCAAGCATTTCAATCGCACGATTGGCAATGACTTCATTGACGTTCATGTTCGACTGGGTTCCGGAGCCGGTCTGCCAAACGACAAGCGGGAAGTGATCATCCAGTTTTCCGTCAAGAATCTCGTCGCACACTTTACCGATGACGTCCGCCTTTTCCTGGTCGAGAACGCCGGCAGCAGCATTGGTCCTCGCGGCAGCCTTTTTGAGAACTGCGAATCCGCGAATGACTTCGATCGGCATTGTGTCGAGGCCGATCTTGAAATTCTGCAGTGAGCGTTGCGTCTGAGCGCCCCAGTAACGATCCTGCGGAACGTCAATTGAACCCATCGAGTCTTGTTCTTGCCTGTAGCCCATAACTGTATTCCGTGTTTTGTCTGTTGGCCGTGTGAAGCCACGTCTAATTGTCCGTTTCCTGCTGTAATACTGCACCGAAATAATTAACTGACGAAAGCCTCCGGCACTTATCACCGTAAGCCTCCGGCACTTTATCACAAGGTGCTTTCGCACCGCTGGAATCGACCAATGGCCGATCGGGCAGGTGTTGCGATAACTAACTTTCTACCCCGGGTTCTTTTGACGGGCTATGGCTGATGGGTTTGGCGGTCGAGCAGGAAGCCTCGATTGACCGCGAAATGCCGTGTTTGGCAAGGGCCGGACTTGTCGTTGACCACCGTTGCATGGCTGCATTGGATTCCGGCAGGACTTCAGGGGTAGGGTCGTACGGATTATTCAGCCCGTGTATCGGATCGCCGGCGCCGTAAGCGGCAGTAACGGTGCCGCGTCCGGCTTCGTCCGATTTTTCAACGCCAATCAGCCTTTTTGCTTTGTCCGAATCGTCAGTCGATTAAACTGAAGCTGTTGAAAGAACCCATGTAATCCGGGGGAGAATTCTCTTCCTCGTCAACCGTTGCGGAGAACTCAGATGAAACGTTTTTTTGGAATCCTGCTTGCCGCCGCTCTGATGGCGGGGCCGGCTCTGTGCAGTAACGTAGCGGCACAGGAAGAGGCACCTCAAGTCGCTGCTCCGGCAGCAAATACCCGCGTGTATGTGAAAATCGAACAAGCCCCTGATATCGAAGGGATGCTCGTTGATCTCGAACAGCTTGAGCTTGAAACCAGCTTCGGGACTGTACCCGTACCTGTCGAAACGATCGATGGCATCAAGATGAACGTTGATCCGGAAGGCACGACCGTTGTTGCTTTCAGAAACGGGGACGTGTTGACCGGCAAACTGACGATCGAAACTGTCAAGGTGCGGACGACATGGGGTACAGCGCATATCAACGCATCAGCCGTTGATGCGGTAACGATGACCGCGGACGGCCGGTTCTTCCTGGATAACTCAGGCGGCGTTCGTACGTGGCGATTCAGCAAAGTCGAGCCCGTCCAGCAACAGCCACGAACGCAGCGAAATGTCCAGCCGATCAATCCCGGCACTCGTTTCGGCGGCTAGCCGACATGAAGGTAATTCGTCACGGGCGGATTGCCAGAAGTTGAAACCAGTTACAGCCAATTGCAGGTTTTCTTTGCAGTTGGCTGTTTTTTCAAAATCGAGTCGAAGTTCATGCCAGTTGCTTGAACGGTTTGTCAGACGATCGAAAGAAACGGTGCGAAGATGATGAGTAGGTCAAATGGAATCTGGTTCCGTGAACCACTGCTGGCTGCTGTAGCGTTGCTGGTACTTGTCGCCACATCGACCGTCCATGCTCAATCGGAGTCCGCTGAACCGCCTGAGGCAGTTGAACAGGAGTCGAGCGAATCACAGCGTCAATGGTGGAACGGTGAAGACGGCCCGAATGTTGACTCCGCACAAAGCGAAGATGATCGGGATGAATCAGCTCAGGATGAAGCAGTTCAGGGCGAGCATGCTCAGGACGACGCTGAACAGGAAGATACTCCCACTGAAGACGCCGCGCAGTCTGATCAAGATGCAGCGCAATCTGATGAAAACGCAGGATCTTACGAATTCTCGAGGCCGGAAACAGGTCCGTTTTATCGCGTTGTTTTGCGAATGGATCAGCGCACGCATGCCTCACTGTCGCTTAACGGGTTCGCCAAATCGAAAGTGCCTGAGGCACAGGAAGGGCGTGTGGGTATCGTCCGCCTGATTTCGCCAAATGCACTCGTTGACAGGACGATCGACTTTGCCGCCGAAATGACGGTCGAGGAGGGCGTGCTGACGATCAAAGTGACCGACGAAATGATGCATCAGCTCGAGTTTCAATCTATCGAGATCAACACAGCTCAGTATGGTTTCGACAGTATTCTGCTGGAGGCACAACCAGGCGCGCTTGATCGCGAACTCGAACTCGAACTGGACGGTGAGGTCGGTGGGGATGCTCCTGAGCTTTTTGTGCAAGTCAGTGCCAGCAGAGGTATCATGGCTCGAGTCCGGAATCGAACGACTCTCGACGTGCAGACATCCGTCGGCGAAGTAGAGATTCCACTGGGTGAAATCCTGGCCCTCAATTTCGATATCGACGGCAATGGTACTCTTCTGGTCGTGTTGAAAGACGGTTCGCGTTTGACGGGACAGACCACCCTACGTGAGTTGGAAATTGTGACCCGACGCGGGCTTCACACAGTGCCTCTGGAAGAGGTAACCGGGTTTACTCATCAGGACGGAGCCCGCTTCGAAGTTATTGTTCAGGATTCGACCGCGTTCTACCGCCTGTTACCTCCGGGGCAGAATACAACCAGCGACCCTCGATAGGCGATGACGCACGGCGACACGCACACAGACATTCAGCAATACAATCTGCCTTGGACCGAGAGGCATTGGAGACACTAATGAAATACTTTGACAATTCGCCAGTTCGCGCAGTCTTCACGGGAATCGCAGCTTGCCTGCTGATGTTGGTCGCATGCGACGCGGCATCGGCTCAGGAAAATGGATCCAGCAGCTATGTTCTCAAGCTGACTGACGACAGTATCAATTCTCTGACTTCCGATGGGCAACTGGTTTCGAGAGTTAACGCTGAATATCGAGGACGGATCAGTACCATTGTGATCAGTCACGTTGATGTTGCTGAAAACGACGCGGTGGAGGCCGGTGACGTGCAAGTTGTCGCCTCAGATGATTCTGTCAGCGTTGTCGTAAATGACTCACTCGTTGCAGACCTGCGGACTGCTCCGGTTCGAATTCCGGTTTCCGGACTTGAGTTCACTAAAATCGAATTCAACTACGTTGCTTCCGCCAGCACGACAACGGTTCAGGCAGAGGACGCCCCGGCAGTCGTGGCACCGCAGAACCGCGTATACTTCGTTCAACTTGGCCCCAACGATCTGATGCGGGGAACGATCGACGGATTCGATGAGTTTGAGATGGAGAGCAAGTTCGGCAAGGTAACCATCCCGATGGAATATGTTGCCGGAATCAAGTTTCACTCGGATGCAGACGACAACGCCGTTGTTGTGTTCTCAAACGGTGATGCTTTGACCGGCAAGCCTACCGTTGCAGCGGTCAGTCTGAAGACCGGCTGGGGCCAGGCTGACATCGAGCCCGAATTCATGCAGTCGATTACGACTTCGCCCAACGCAACATTCAGTCGCGAAACCAGCCCGGATTTCGGCAGTCGGTGGATGCTTCGCACCGCTATTCCAGTTCAACCACAACAGCGAAATTCATTTGGTGGCGATCCTGCCCCGTAGTTGATTCTGAACAATTACAACGATGCTCAGCTCGAAGCCGGTCCAGATGGGCCGGCTTTTTTTTCGCACTTCGCTACAAACTTGGACTCTCAGGTATCAAATCCTACCGGGGGAATTGAGTGGAATGCCGGGGAAGAAAATGGAATTATTGACACGGCAGGACCGCCGGAAGGTTAAAAAGGTGCGTCGTGTTGCCGGATGCCAATCACTGTAGGACTTGTGGTCAGGTGTTCAATCGAGCAGGAAGCCGCGACCAACCAACTCAACCAGGAGACCGAAGTGAAATCAAGCTCAGTTTTTCTCTCTGTTCTGTTTCTCTGCACAGCGTTGAGCCCATGTGCATCGACGTTTGCCGACTTATTACCGCGGGATGCTTCATACAATGGGCCCTCGCCAAGTCAGCAATGGAACGAACAGCAACAGCAACAGGCTGAGCAGGCGTTTCAACAACAACAGGCGTTTCAAATGAGGAACATGGGGGCGGTTCCGTTTCAATACCAGCAGGCGCAGGTCTGGCAAAACACACCCTCGAGGCTGATCATTCCGCAGGGCCATTTGCCGCAGAACGTCGGTGGAGCTGCGACCGGATTTCTGCCCGGTACTCTCAGAACGATCATCGCCGGACTTGCATTGTCAGCGGCCGTCGTGAGTCTTTTGCTGTTGATCGTCAGGAGCAGTCCGGTACCCGTCAGATATGCGACCGCGGGCGTTTTGCTGTGCTGTACCCTCGGCTATGTCGGGATGGCCTATGCAGATATTCCTCCGGTAAATAACCCGTATCCGGACAACCAGATTCAGGCTCAATGGAACGGCCAGTGGGTGACCGTGGAAATCGTCCCCGGCGGAGTGGATCGGCCGGTAGAGTTGATCCACAACGTGACTCGCGAGCAGATGGGGCAGCAAATGCGTACGCAGAACTTCCTGAATGCGAATACGGCAACCAACAACGACCCGGATCCAATCATTCGATTCGGACCTACTGCTCCTTCTGGCAGCTCCGGTGGAGCAGGCGGGGGATTCGGTGGAACGCCTGCGCCGATACCGGGGGCTCCTTATCCAGTACCGCAAGGCGGGACGCCATATCCAGTGCCTCAGGGCGGTGTTCCGTATCCTGTTCCTCAAGGTGTTCCGGGGCCACAAGGTGTTCCGGGGCCACAAGGTTTTCCAAGTCCACAAAGTGTGCCGGTACCTCAGGGGGTACTTCAAAATGTGCCGGTACCACAAAGTGTGCCGGTGCCCGATGCGGGGGCCGTTCCATTCGGTTCGCCACCCACGCCACCAAGCGCACCTGCCGGCGGTGGCAACCAGGATTGAGCGCACATGGCTTCGCCAATCGTCCTGGATCAACACGGCGATCCAACCCGTGAACAACGTAACGATCGAATCGGAGGCAGCCACCGGATCTTTCTGGCCGTCGCATGCCTGGGTTTCATCGGAGTATCAGCTCTCCTATCGGGTTGGTTGCCGGTGGGATTTGCGATTGCAGCAGTATTTCTGTTCGCGGGGCCTCACAACTGGATGGAGGCCCGGTACTTTTTTCAGAAAATGCCCGGACGTTGGGGCAAGCTGCGAGCCTACTTTGTAGTTGCCATCGCAGGCGTAGTATTGCTTTCGGCCGGCAGCCTGTTGCTCCCTTCGTTCGCGAGGTCGTGGAACTGGGGATCAGAGAGTTGGCTGACCGGAATCGCGATCTGGAATACGGCATTGGTCGGCTGGATTCTCTGGATGGCGATGATGCGCCAGAGTGAAACTGACCGGTTGCGCTGGAACTGGTTGATCCCCGCGGCATTTCTATTGATCGCGTTGACGTGGCTGTATCCGATGATGTGGAACCTGACGCTGGTCTACCTGCATCCGTTCGTCGCGTTCTGGTTCCTTGATCGTGAACTTGGTCGTCGCGACAAAAAACTCCGCTCTACTTATCGCTGGTGCCTGGCGACCGTCCCGGTGGTAATGGTTGTTCTGTGGTGGCAGCTTGCGCCGACTGATGATCTGCCCGGGCTGGATATGCTGAGCATGCAGATTTCAGCGCACGCCGGGAGCGGCATTCTTGAAGGTGTCTCAAGTCACCTGCTCGTTTCGACGCACACTTTCCTTGAGATGCTGCACTACGGAGTCTGGCTGTTTGCCATCCCCTTGCTGACTCTCCGATCGGCGCCGTGGCAGCTGAGACGCATTCCTCTTGCCGAAAAATCCAAAGCCTGGGCGTGGGGAATCGGGTTGTTTCTGCTGGCCGGGGTCGCAGTTGTGGTTATGATCTGGGCAGGCTTTATTGCCAATTATCCGCTCACCCGTGACCTTTACTTTACCGTCGCGATTATGCACGTACTGGCCGAAGTGCCCTTCCTTTTGCGGATGCTGTAGCAGCCATGTACGACATCGAAGAGCTGTGGCTATTTCTACCCCTGGGTTACTGTCTGACAATCTTTTTCGAAATTCCGGTTCTGCTTGTCGGACTGGCGAAAGTTCATTCGCTACGGGAAAGGCTGATCGCGGGATTCGGGCTGACCGCCTTCACCTACCCAGTTGTCGTACTCGTGCTGCCACTGATTTTTGCTCAGCAGCCGACAACGTTCATGATTGTTGCCGAGATATTTGCCCCACTGGCGGAATGCTGGTTGTTCGCACTTCTGTTTCACACGGCGAGAGTTTCAAAACCCGACAGGCTCCGGAACTACGCGGCGATCGTGGTCGCGAACCTCGTTTCATTCGGTTGTGGAGAATTGCTGAAGCTCGCAGGCTGGCTTTGAGCCGGTGCGAGAGCCCGATGATGTGTTGATGGTGACGAGTTACCGCTGACGAGTTACCGCTGACGAGTTACCGCTGACGAGTTGCAAAGCGCGCCTACCGCCATTGAGCCGGTGGTGGTGCAGGCTGGGAGGCGGGCGCTTGTGGCTGGTACTGCTGCTGATACGGATCTGATTGTGCCGGCGACGGACCGGGTTGAACCGTCTGTTCCGCCGTTCGAGCCGCGGTTTCCGCATAGACGTTCTGCGCAATCTGCGAATTGCGGCGCACGATAAGCGCGAGGCGGGTGTTCTGTAGAAAGTAGTTGGACGCAGCAATCACTTCGTAGTCTGTTGGCAGCCGGTCCATCAATTCCTGAACGTGTTCTTCAGAGGTGATGAATACGGCGCGAGGATTCTCCTGAGAAAACTCCTCGGGTGTCAGTTTCCGCTCCGCCCGCCACCACTTTGGAGCCTCGATTTGAGGAAGCGAATGGCCCTCGGGAAGGATGGCACCCGAAGGATCAAGGCTGTCAAACGGTCCTGCTGACTGAAACTGATGGTTGGCATAGCTGCCGTCAACGTAACTACCGCTGACGTTGTCAGGATAGCTTCCGCCATTCATCTGGTCATAGCCGTTATTGATCACAAGGGTGTCCAGATCAGGCTGTGTTTCAAGTGCAAGTTCGTAAATCGGTTTCTGGCTGTAGACAACCCAGCTGCTTTCGAGGCAGCGATACGAGGCCACTTTAACGTCTGGTTCGGTTCCGAAAATATGAGCAAGGATCTGGTCATTGTTCTGATACTGGCTGATTGTCATTGTGCCGAAGCCGAACAATGCAAAGCTGACCGCGACTGCTCCAGCGGTCATCGCGAACACGGAGTCTCTGGCTCGATCATGCCATGCCAGGGCAAGCGCAACGATTCCGGCGATAAGCGGTGCGGCTCCAAAAGCCATCAGCCACCAGCTGCCGCCTAGAACTTTCCAACTCAAGTAGCCGAGACCGCCGGTCATCAGCAGGCCGCCGACAATCAGGCCTGCGTAGGAAACGAGGAACCAGACTCGCGCAACAGAAGTCTTCCCGGTCGCATAGCTATGCAGCATCGCCGCGACGAGAACCGCCAGCGCCGGATAGCATGGTGTGACGTAGCTGGGCAATTTGGTCTGGGAAAGGGTGAACAGGCCAACCTGAACGCCGACCCAGCACAGCAGAAACAGAACGGCCGGAGCCGCTCCGTTTTTTGCAGTCAGACTGCGATCGGCGCTTAGTAGCGTTGTGAACCAGAATATCGACCAAGGGAAAAATCCGACCAGGATTGCGACCGGATAAAACCACCATCCGCCACTGTGGTTCTCGAGTACCGAAGTTGCCCGCCCAAAGTGTTCACCAATGAAAAACTGACTGATGAAATCGCCCTGCGTGCTGATTCCCACCCAGACGTACCACGGAGCGGCAATGACCAGCACGCTCAGAATCAGTGTGAACGGGCGCATCGCCCAGACCGTCTTCAGGAAGTGCCAAGGGTGGAACGGGCGAAGCAATCGCAGTGCCGTTCGTGTCAGCCAGCCCTGAGATTCCCAGAAGTTTTTGTCAGGTGCTTCCAGACGGTTGATGAGCAGGAACATTCCGATGATGGCGCATGGCAGTATGAAGCCGACGGGGCCCTTGGCGAGGACACCGACCGCCATCACTGAGTACATGCCGATCGCCACCCATATTGATGCGGGGAACCACATGCCTTCATTCCGCAGTTTTGCACCTGAAGGTACTTCACCTTCTGCACTGACCTCTTTGGGCGCAAAGGTGCCCAGAACATAGATCAACAGTGCGATCGTCGAGCAGAATATCAACAGGGAATCCGGAGTCGCAGCGCGCGCAGCAACATCGAACATGATCGTTGTCGAGAGGATGATCGCAGCGAGCAAGCCTGCGGTCGGATTGAACAGCCGCCTGCCGATTCCATAGGTGGCGAAAACCGTACCCACCGCCAGAAGCGCTGACCAGAATCTTGCAGCGAACTCGTTGATTCCGAAGACCTGGTACGCACTGATCATCAGCCAGTAAAGCAGGACCGGCTTCTGATGGCGCAGCTGGCCGTTAAACGTCGGCACAATGTAATTGCCCCGGCTGAGCATCTCGACAGCGCAGCCAGCATTGCGAGGCTCATCGCGATCCCACAGTTTTGATTTACCAAGGTTGGTAAAGAAAATACTGCCGGCGATCACGAGGATCAGCAACACATGAAGTGCCAGTTGTTTCATAGCGCAACTCCGTTTGCGCGCAGACAATTCGTACCGATATCCGTCAAATTACGGTATCCGGGGCGGGTAGTGTATTGAGGCGGTCAATCAACGGCAATGGCAGTTTCCTGAACGCAACCCGGGCCACTGGATGCTCTATTCCTGCGTAAAAGCAGCGGAAATTCACGGATGCTGTCAGCGTCATCGAACAAAGGTGTTTTCAACGCTATCATTTTCCATTCGATGATTCTTCCATTCGAACATCGTGACATCGGCCGAAACGCCACCGCTGTTTCATCAAGCGAATCACCACCCCAATCCGAAGACCTCGACATGATTGCCTGGACAAATCACCGTTACGACGAAGATGGGCGCCTTCTGAAATCCGGACAGTTCTCAACTGATGGACTCGACGAATCAGCAGTCGAAAATCATGCTGACAAAATGCAGCGGATGTCGGGCACATTGCAACTGCCTTTGAAAGTAGCTCTTGAAGACCAGCTTTCACACATCAGCTACGAAATCTACAACGAGTCTACGGCCGCCTACGTTCTGTATTATTCGGGCGAGGAAGTTGTTTCGGCCACGCTGATCATGAGTGGCCGCGAGGTTGATGGCGAGGCAGATGTTTTGTCGCTGTTCCGTTATCTTCTACTCGAAGAGGAAACAGAAGTGGAAGCGACCGACGAGCGCATCAATGAGCTGCTCGGGACCGACAGGTTCGACTTTGATGCCGAGCCGTCTCGACCCGCATCCTATTCTGTATTACTGACTGAAGAAGAGAGCCCCGATCAGACGCATATCGACGAAGTAGACCGCGAAGTCACCGCGGCCTTTCTTCGCGCCGACACATAATTTCACCGTAGGCTTTGAGTTCAGCAGGCCAAAAAAACGTCTGCCTCAATGTCATTATGCCCACCAGCCACCGTTGACGTGGATGGTCTGGCCAGTGACATAAGATGAAAGGTCGCTGGCAAGAAAAAGCGCGACATCTGCGATCTCGTTCGGCTCAGCAAATCTTCCCAGTGGCACATTGGTTAGCATCGCTTTGCGGTTTTCCTCCGGAATCGACTTGCCCATTTCCGTGTCAACAACGCCCGGAGCGATCGCGTTTACACGGATTCCCGCGCGTGCCAGTTCTTTACTGAGCACTTTCGTAAATGTAATTACACCTGCTTTAGCCGACGCATAGTTCGCCTGACCGAAGAATCCGGTGACGGCGGAAAGTGATGCGACGTTTACGATCGCACCACCGCCGGACATTTTGTCGTAAATCGCTTTGCAGCTGTTGAAGACACCGGTGAGATTGGTGTCGATCACATCCTGCCATTCCTGTGAGCTCATTTTCTTGAAGCTCCGGTCGCGGAGGATTCCGGCATTGTTGACAAGTGCATCCACGTTGCCGAAATTGTCGACGGTCGCGTCCGCTAGTGCCGAGAGCTGCTCTGGATCGCGAACATCAGCACCAAGGGCTATCGCCCGTTCACCAAGACGTTCGACCACTGCGTCTGCAAGGCCTTTGTTGTGGCCTTCGGGATCATCGAAGTAGTTGATAACGATATTCGCGCCGGCCGAATGAAAAGCTTCTGCAGTAGCCAGGCCGATTCCCTGGCTTGATCCTGTCACGATCGCAGTTTTTCCGCTGAAGTCGATAGTACGCATGTTTTTCTAACCTTTATTTTCCTGCCAGTTCGGATTTCGTTTTTCCAGGAACGCAGCCAGTCCCTCACGGGCGTCATCTGTTTCCCTGGCTTCTGCCGAAACGGTCATTGAGTCTTTGAGCATGTCCAGCATCGACGGTGCCGAAAGCCGCAGGACATGTTTTTTGGTAATTGCCAGAGCTGATCGAGAGCCGGTCAGTATCGAGTCGACAAGGCTGTCTCTTCTTGCCGCCAGCTCTTCCTGAGCCGTGACGTCATGAAAGATACCCATGCGCAGGCAGGCGCCTGCATTAACCCGTTCGCCCGAAAGCAGCATGTAATTCGCGCTTCCTGCTCCCGCACGATGAACCAGCAGTGGAGTGACCATTGCTGCGGTAATGCCACGCATCGGCTCGGGCAGCATCAGAAAGACGTTGTCTGAAGCGATGACAATGTCACAGGCAAGGACCATGCCAACGCCACCGGCAAGTGCGGGACCGGAAAGAACTGCGACCGTCGGCACTGGCAGAGTGAACAGGCGCGAAAGCAGCGTGCAGTAGACCTCTGAGTCCTTCAACCATTCGGACTTGCCATCGGGGGAGGAAGCCCTCTCCTGCATTTCGCCGAGGTCCATTCCTGCACAGAAGACTTTTCCTTCTGCCTCCAGCAGGAGAACTCTCAGCGATTCTTCTGCCTCCATTTGAGCAACGGCGTCGTTGAGTTCTTCAATGAATGCCCGCTTGAGAGCATTTCGCTTTTCGGGACGGTTGAGCCGGATCCGGCCAACTCCGTTTTCAATATTTGTGCTGATGAATTCGGGCATGATTACGCCTAAGGAAGATTTTACGGCAGATATTCTATGGCCAATTGAGTTGACCGCAACGACAACTGGACAGCTGTGAACCGCAGAAATCCCAGATATCCGGGCGGTATATCGGACCGCGGACACCAGCAGAATATGCTCCGGGATGATTGATTGCCTGTTGCCCGGATCCTGTACAGAACGAACAGGGAAAAGCAGCTGCGCATCTTCGTGGACAACCTATCCGATTGTCCAATTAGTCACTGCGTCTAGAGGAGCAGCGACCAGAGGGCTAGAATGCTCAATCATTTTTAACACTTAATCCGTAACGCATTTGACTATCGGATTTGATATGGCGAAGCGCGACAAAATACTCATTGCAAACGGTCAGGGCTTCTGGGGCGACAGTATCCTCGGACCGATCCGGCTGGTAAACGAGGGACCACTGGACTACCTGACTCTGGACTATCTCGCTGAAGTGACCATGAGCATCATGCAGAAGCTCAAGAGTCGCGATCCGTCCAAAGGATACGCCACTGACTTCATCCAGATGTGCAAACGCGTGCTTCCGCAGTGTAAGGAAAAAGGGATCAAGATTGTTGCCAATGCCGGCGGCGTGAATCCCGTCGCCTGCCGGGAAGCACTGGCAGCAGTCATCAAAGAACTTGGACTGACCGGGATGCGGATCGGAATCGTCGAAGGTGACGACATTCTTGAAGATCTCGGCTCGCTGATCGCAGGTGGCGAAGCTTTCAAAAATATGGACAACGGCGAACCGCTGGAGCCGTATCTGGGCGCCGTCAAAACTGCCAACGTCTATATCGGCGCGGAGTCTATTGTCGAAGCACTGGAACAAGGTGCGGACATTGTCATCACTGGTAGGGCGACCGACCCTTCGGTTGTACTGGCCCCGATGGTCTACGAATTTGACTGGTCGCTGGACGATATGGATCTAATGGCTGCTGGAACCATTGCAGGCCACATCGTTGAATGCGGCGCTCAGTGTACCGGCGGGAATTTTGCGAACTGGCGGGAAATCCCCGACATGGCGAAGATCGGCTATCCAGTTATTGAAGCTCTGCCGGACGGATCGTTTGCCATTACCAAGCACGAAGGCACTGGCGGAAAAGTGACGCTCGAAACGGTCACGTCGCAGCTGGTCTATGAGATGGGTGATCCAGCCAACTACATCACGCCGGATTGCATCGCCGACTTTACATCGATCAACCTTGAACAGGACGGCGAAAATCGTGTCCGCATTTCAGGAATCAAAGGTAAGCCTGCTACAGATACGTACAAAGTATCCGTCGCATTCCACGAAGGCTACAAAGTGGTCAGCCAGTTGACCGTCGCAGGGCCAGATGCCGTTGATAAGGCGAAGCTATGTGCAGATATCGTTTTTGACCGGGTGGCGATGGATGGAGTCACTTTCTCCGACGATGAGAAGTTTGTTGAGATTGTAGGAACCAACGTCTGCCATGCGGGGATCACCCCCGCGCCGGCTGAGCCGGCAGAAGTCATCCTCCGGATCGGAGCACGAAGCCCGGAAAAAGCCAAGCTGGATCGACTGGGAATGGAGATAGTCCCATTGGTCACCAGTGGACCTCCGGGGGTTACCGGCTTTGCCGGGGGACGTCCCAAGGCTACAGAAATCATCAGTTACTGGCCGGCTTTAATCAGCAAAGAAAAGGTCAAGACAACGGTCTCTGTCGAAGAAGTCTGACCCACTAGCCGTTGAGTAATGAACCACTGTTGGACATCAAAAAGCTATGAAAATCGTCCGAGGTAGCGAAATCGAGTTTGTTCCGGCTTCGCACGAAGATCCGCAGAATCCCGGAGTTCTAAAGCGCGTTCTCGCAACCAAAGACGATCTCTTCAACGGCCAGGTCATGATGGTCAACTGGGCTCGTCTCCCGATGGGCCAGTCGTTTCAGTCACACTACCACGAAGACATGCTCGAAGTCTTCATCATGCTCGGAGGCACCGTCTCGATGACCGTTGAAGGACAGGCTTTCGACCTGAACGGCGGCGACGCAATTCTTGTTGAACCGCGTGAAATTCACCGGATGACCAATACCTGTGACGAAGACGTCGATTACGTTGTATTCGGAATTTCGCAGGAAAAAGGCGGCAAGACAGTTGTTGTGGACGAATCAGCCGATGCCGGCTAAACTCCCGCCGCAAGTTGTTTTGACGGCCCGATTTGCAATTCGGGCCTGACGTATCCGGCGGGATGCCGGGCGAAACCATCGGGAGTCAAGGATGAGTTCCGCTGCGCTGAATGGTACTAGTGGGCTGAAGGATGGAGCCCCTGTCAGTCTACGATCCTCCGATCATGATCCGACGATCAAGCTGTTCTGGATTCTGCTCACAGGCCATGTTCTGATCTGGATGGCCGTTTGTTTGCTGACCCAGCCCAACATGCCGCTGGACATGGTTGAGATGCTTTTCTGGGGGCAGCAGTGGCAGCTGGGATATCACAAGCACCCTCCCCTTCCGGCCTGGACGGCTGCATCCGCCTGGTGGTTGAGTGGCGGGCATCCGTGGTCGATGTATCTTGTGTCCCAGGCGACGATCGCAGTGACGTTCTGGGCTGTCTGGCAGTTCGCGCGCGAATCGCTCAGTCCTCGGGCAGCCTTGTGCAGCGTCGTCGTGCTACAGGCCTGCTACTACTGCACGTTTCTGATCAACGATATCAATAACACGATTGTGACTCGCCCGTTCTGGGCGTTAGCGGTTCTATTTCTCTTTCGTGCACTGGCCAGGGAAAAGACTGCAATCAGGAATCTTTATTGGATTCTGGCTGGAGTGGCCATCGGCCTGGGAATGCTCTGCAAGTACTACATGGGCGTGCTCGTGCTGGCGATGATTGCCGTTCCGGTCTTTGTTCCCGCAGTCCGAAAGGAACTCAGGACAGCCGGGCCATGGTTGACCTTCGGGACGGCTTTGCTGATCTTCCTGCCACATCTGTTGTGGATGATCGACAATGACTTTATCACAATACGCTACGTTCTCGATCGAAGCGGCGAAGCCCCGGATTCGGGAAGCCTCGTCCGGCACCTGACTTCGCCCTTGAACTTTCTCTTATCCCAACTGCCGGCGGTTATTCCAGTCCTGCTCGTTGCGACTCCGTTGTTAATGAATCGCGGCGCGAAAAGAACGGTCGCGCCGAACAACGGAAACCCGAATCAACTGTTCTGGAAGTACCTGCTGATCATCTTTTTCGGACCTGTTGTGATATACGTGCTACTGGGAGCTGTAACCGGAGCAACAATCAGGACGATGTGGGGCGGTCCCCTGTTCAGCTTCCTCGGCGTCTTTTTATTCGCTGCGATTCCATTGCCGGAAGACCACAGCAAAGTAAGAAAGATGATCCGCGACGCCATCATTATCGGGTTGTTTATGGCCGTGGCACTCGTGGGCCGGAATGTGCTCGGTCCGAAAGTTCGCGGCGAGCAGTCCAGAGTCCACTTTCCGGGGCAAAGCCTGTCAACACTCGTGCAGCAAAGATGGAATGAACATTACACCAACCCGCTTCCGATCGTCGGCGGTGAACTGTTCCTGGCCGGCTGTGTAGGCGTCTACAATGAAAATGCCGTGGATGTTTACGGAGACATGTCCGTGATCGCAAGTCCGTGGACAGATGACCGGGATCTCAGTTCGCGCGGAGGCATTGTCGTCTGGGACCAGAATGAGAACGGTGAACTGCCACCACCGGCGTGGATGCAGCGGTTTGCTTCAGTCGAGATTCTGGACCCTGTTGTCTGTCGCAGTCAGTCCGTTACAGACGATGTCGAAGTGCGAGTCGGCGTCGCCCTTGTTCATCCAACTTCACCCGGGGGACTCGCTTTCGCCGTGAACCGTATCGGCAATACACCGATCAGTGCTGACAGCCCTGAGAGAATCGCCAGCGAGCCCGGCAGCACGTCGCCGATTGTGCGGTAGAGACTCGTGCGGTTTTCCAGTTGCGGCTGACTGATATGGATAATCCCCGTATCACGACGAGGCCCGACCTGTCTTAGCACGCCCTGTTCAGAGATGTCGGCTGAGAAGCCGGTGTTTGCACAAACAAAAACCGGAGTCTGAAGCTCGACGGCGCGGAATACGTTGCACGCCAGGTGGAAGTCGAGGCAGCTGGTGCCGTAGAACCAGCCGTCATTGGTGACATTGAGCAGGACGTCGGGTTTGCGTCCGTCGTCCGCCAACTCGTTGAAATACCGGCGCATCAGATGTGGCACGGTGCTTTCAAAGCAGATATTCGGCGCGACATACATTCCGTTGACTTCAATAATTGTCGGGCCGTCTCCGACCGTACAACCACGGCCAATCGGAGTCATTTCCTGCAGTTGTGGAAACAAGTTCCGACCCGGGACGAATTCACCGAACATGACAAGGTGATTCTTGAAGTACTTCTGCCGGTGGAATCCGTTCTGATCGACCAGCAACGCGGAGTTATACACTCTGCTGTCTCCAAAGCAGGACGTCCCCACGATCATAGGAACAGCTGTATCAAATTGCCGCGGATACCCCGTTGCTTCAGACCAGTATCCGACCGGGGCATGAAGCGCTTTTTGAATGTCTTCTTCCGGCCAGTCTTCAAACTCATAATCCGGAAGATAGTCGTTGGCAATGAACTGGGATTCAGGCCAGACGATCAAGTTTGAATCCGGGTGCCTCTGACGTGCTTCCAGAGTCAAATCGCGATAGTGGTTCCATCGCTCCTCTTCGATTCGCCGATACTCTTCAAGGCTGGAGGGAAAAGTCGTGTCGATGGAACCTTGAATCAGCGTGACATTGAATGAAGCCCCTCCTTCGTTGATTGCTGCCGGCTGACCCAGACGCCAGAATCCATAGCCCGCAACCAGAGCGGGTACAGCAATGGCGGCCGCAAGATAGCTCCAGCGTTTGCTGTTCTGAGTCAGCCACACAAGCGCGATGCTGGAACCAGTTAACGCCATCGCAAAAGTAAGCGTGTAGGCACCACTGAGGTCGGCAACCTGGATGAGCCAGGGCAGCTTGAATTGCGAGTGGGAAAGGCAGACCATCGACATTCCGGTGAACGCAATGCCGCGAACGTATTCCCAGCCCGTTACGCCGATCGCCATTGCGATTGGAACCGGTATACGGAACCGGTGATGCATCACGCGCGCACAACAGACAAGCAGCGGGGTGTAGAAGGCGAGGTAGATCGAAACGGCCAGCCAACCGCCCCAGAGAAGCGGATGGGGAATTGGAATGAAGTAGAAAGTGATCAGCCAGTAGACCAGTCCGGCGATCCAGAGCCAGCGGTACGGGTTGCGGCCTTCCAGGTTGCCGCGCCATACCAGAAAAGTCAGTGGAATCGTCGACAGCCAGCCAAGCGGCCAGATACCGAGGGGCGCGAAAGCGAACCACGTGATCGCCACCCAGGCGAGACCAAGCCGAAACGTATTCCACGATCCGTCATTCGCGCCGTTATCTGTTTTTGCTTTCAACGCTGAATCCATTCATCACAAAAACTGGAATATTCAGATCAAGATCGCTTCGACCGTTGCGTCCTTCTGGTGCAATCGGGTGCCCGCCGGGAAACAGATCAGGAGTTCTGTTTCTGTGAGCGGTGACATATCCGATGAGCCCCGCCATGAAAGGGGCTGCACTATCCTGGTCGGGCTGTCCGGATCGGGAACAAGTTTTCCCGGCCAGAAGGTCGGTCGGTCACCACGGGCATGATGGTCGGTCGACAGTACAGCTTGAACCTTTTTGCCCTGGTGCCCGGTTCCGCCGCCCAACATCCGAAGCGCTTCCCGAACGAGCAACTGGTATCCGACAAGGCTGCTCACCGGGTTTCCCGGCAGCCCGAAGACGTAGCACCGTTGCCCGTTTCTCTCCCGGACGCCGAACCAGACCGGTTTTCCGGGTTTCATTTTCACTTTGTGGAATACCTGCTCAACTCCGGCCTCGCAGAGGATTCCCGGGACAAGGTCGAACTGTCCCATTGATACTCCGCAGGTCAAAAGGAGCATGTCATGCTGGAGGCCATTTTCAATCGCCGCGCGCAACGCCCCTTCGTCGTCTCCCACGATTCCCGCGTCGTGAACTTCACTGCATCCGTCAGCCTGAAGCATCGCCTGCAACATGGGGCCGTTACTGTTGCGGATCTGAGCCGGGCCTGGAAAACGGCTGCAATCGACGAGCTCGCTACCCGTGGGAATCACGGCTACGCGAGGCCGTTTGAACACCTGTAGCTCGCTTGCTCCGATCTCAGCAAGTAGCCCTGTCGCAGTAGGCTGGACGGTCTGCCCTGTTTGAAAAACGCGGCTGTCTTTCTGGATGTTTTCACCAAGACGAATAATATGCCGGCCCGAAGGAACAGGTGTTCCCTCAGGGATTTCACAAGTCATTACCGGGCGTCCCTCGTCCTCGCGAGTCTCTGTCCATTCGATCACGACGACGCAATCTGAACCATCAGGAATCGGGGCGCCCGTCATGATTCGGCAGCACTGACCGGTCTCGACGCTGCAATCGGGAACGTCTCCGGCCGCAATAGTTGCGATGACGTCAAAGCGTCTCACTCCGTCGGCAATGTCTTCGCTCCTGAGGGCAAATCCATCCATCATCGATTTGTCGTAGGGTGGGGAATCGATGTCTGCCGTAACGTCGCTGGCAAGAACACGACCAGCCACTCTTTCCAGAGGAATCGCCTCGGGAGGCAGCGGACGAACGGTTTGTTCGATCAGCTGTACTGCTTCGTCAAAAGGGATCATGCGACCACTTCCACATTCAAAAAGTTCCGCAGCAGGTCGATGCCGTTGAGCGTGAGAAAACTCTCGGGATGAAACTGCACACCGTAGGTTGGATGGACTTTGTGTCGAACAGCCATGATTTCCCTCGAACCGTCGGGCGCGTCTGCCCACGCACAGACTTCGAATTCTTCTGAAAGCGTATCGGGTTTGATGACCAGCGAGTGATATCGGGTCGCGATCATCGGATTGGGCAGGCCCGAAAAAATGTGCTCACCGTCGTGGTGAATGTTGTCAGTTTTTCCGTGCATCAATCGCTCTGCAGGCACGATCTCTCCGCCGGTGGCAGCGCCGATCGACTGATGGCCCAGGCAAACTCCGAACAGAGGCAGTCTGCCGTGAAACGCTTTGACGCAATCTACCGAAACGCCAGCTTCATTGGGCGTACATGGGCCCGGCGAAATGATGATGTGCGAAGGATTCAGGGCCTCGATCTCGGTAATCGTAACCTTGTCGTTCCGGAAAACGCTTATTTCAATCGCGTCGTCAATCTCGCCAAGACGTTGAACGAGGTTGTAGGTGAATGAGTCATAGTTATCGATGAGGACGATCATTTCCGGTTGCGAACTCCGTGCTTCTTCGCTGGTTCGTGAATCATGAAAGAGCGGACGCTGGGACTGCCTGCCGCTAGCAGCATTGTACGCAATATCGGCCTCCTTTCGGGAGGCCGATATTGACGCCCGCAAGTGATCTTTCTACTGTCCCGCCACGCTTCAGGCACCCGAATGGACTCGGGATTCACAGCCTGATTCAATTCACCGAATGCAAGGAAGCAGGTGACACGTGACCAATGACAACCGGTCTATTCCGATCTCTACCGCCCTACCCTCTCTGGCATCCGTCGGTAAAGTTCCTTTGCTCGACGTCGGGCGCGGAAACGCTCCCCTCAAAGAAGAAATCATGGACGCGTTTTCCCAGATTTATGATTCCGGCCGATTCATAGGCGGACCCTATTGCCAGAACCTCGAACAATCCGTCGCTGCGGTATGCGACGCAAGTTTCGGCGTTGGATGCGCATCTGGAAGTGACGCGCTGCTGCTGGCCCTGATGGCGATCGGAATTGAACCGGGCGACGAGGTCATCCTGCCAAGTTTCACATTCTTCGCAACCGCCAGCGCCGTCACGCGACTAGGTGCCGTTCCCGTTTTCTGCGACATAGATCCGCAGACCTACAACATGGATCCTTCTCTGATCGAAGGACTCGTGACGACGAAGACAAAAGCGATCATTCCGGTTCACCTGTTCGGTCAGTGTTGCGATATGCAGCCTATTCTGGACGTTGCGCGCGAGCACAAGCTGGACGTCATCGAAGACTGTGCGCAGTCGATTGGCGCTGACTACAAGGGGCGCCCTGCAGGAAGCATGGGACGGATCGGTTGTTTCAGCTTCTACCCGACCAAGAACCTGGGTGGTATGGGAGACGGTGGGATGCTGACCTCCAACTGCGAGGAAACAGCGGATCGTTTGAGGCTGCTCGCAAATCATGGAATGCGTCCTCGCTACTACCATCAGGAAGTCGGCGTCAACAGTCGCCTTGATGCAATGCAGGCCGCCGTCCTTTGTGTAAAGATGAAGCACGTCGAAAGCTACGGAACTTCACGAGCTCAGAATGCAGCTCGTTATCAGAAGTTGATGATCGAAGCCGGACTCGCTGACCAGGTTGTCCTGCCATCGAGTACCAGTGACAGTTGCCATGTCTGGAATCAATACACAATCCGGATTCCCAACGGGTGGCGCGACAATGTGCGGCAGCAATTGAACGACGCAAACGTCGGGACTGAAATCTATTACCCCATACCGCTTCACCAGCAGGTTTGCTTCTCATCTATTCCAGTGGATCGCAGCCAGCTGCACGAAACTGAAAAAGCGGCTGCGGAAGTCCTCGCGCTGCCGATCTTCCCTGAACTGCGACCGGAAGAACAGGTATATGTGGTTGACTGCCTGAGTAAGGCGATGCAGTCTCAGGTTTCTGAGTACCGCAAAGCGTCATGATCGCTGCACGATCAATTGCCAGGAAGATAAATAAAGCTCCGGTTTTCCGGAGCTTTTTTTGATGAACCCCGGGAATGAAATCCTCGTCCTGTTGAGACGGCTCCGGCACCGCGGATTCCGCGGTCTTGTGATCCTGGTTCCCGGAATTAATCGATACGGCTAAACTCGGCCTCACACCATTCGAACTGGTTTCCCTGCTAATTTGGTCAAAACGTGCTCAAAAACGTCCCTGTAAAATCTATCAAGCACAATGGTCTGACGATCGAGGGGTATTCGCGTGCTGCCGTTCAAACTTACTGGAGAATCCCCGAGCTGAAGCTCGGTTTCGACCTCGGAGCGCATCCATGGGACTTCATGGGAACGCCGACATGGTTGATCACGCATACGCATCTGGACCACGTTGCTGCGCTGCCGTTGTATGTAGCACGACGACGGTTGATGAAGATGACTCCTCCCCGGATTTATCTTCCGGCGTCCTACGTAGGGCCGGTCCGTACCATGCTTAATTCGTTCGAAAAGCTGGACCGCGGTAGGCTTCCATGTGACCTGATTGGAGTCGAGGCGGATAGCGAATACGAGCTTTCGCGCGAGTTGGTTGTAAAAGTGCTCAAGACGACGCACACGATCCCCAGCTGCGGATTCATTATCTACGAGCGTCGTAAGAAGCTGAAAGCTGAGTATACCGACCTTAGTGGAGATGAGATTCGCGATCTTAGAGAGAGTGGCGTCGAGATTTCAGTCGAAAAACGTATCCCGGTAATCGGTTACACCGGCGATACGTCTCCGCGAGGCCTCGACGACAATCCGGAATTCTATGAATGCAGGATTCTGATTACTGAGCTGACATTTATTGCTCCGGACCATCGACGGCATCTGATCCACAAGAACGGTCACATGCATCTCGATGACATTGCGAAACGAGCCGGAAATTTCCAGAACGAGATTGTCATCGCCGGGCATTTGAGTACCCGCTACAACCCGGGAGCCGCGAAGAAGCTGGTTGAGAAGAAGTTGCCCGACATGCTTGGCGGACGACTGAAACTCTGGGCCTGAAGCACCGGGGCGATTTTTCGGGGATGTCTCGGAATTGTGGGCAAGTCTAACGCGCACGACAGTTGATTGAGCGTCTGAGAATTTGACCCGGACGTTTCTTTGCGCAACAATCGCCTGAATGATCAGATTCTTCATGCAGACAATCAGCAACTTTCTACACAGGAACCGGGCACCCGAATTTGCTCCGCTTCCCGCTGGTATTTCTGCAGAGGAAGACAAGGTCGTGTCACGGGAAGTCATAACGCGTGTAATGGATGCCCTCGATGGCGCGAAGGGTGACCGGTCCAGGAAGATGCTGATGCTGCCGCGACATTGGCGCGCAATCAACACTGCTTTTACGCTCGACTACGAGGTTCGCAATGGTGGCTTTCATCAATTTTTCACCAACACTGGCGGAGCATTCGATGAAATTCTCATCGAGGATATCTCCAGCCTCGGTCACACGGAATATTTGAGAAGAGTCAAAGATGCTTTTGAGGAGTATCAGAAGCATGATTACACCGGACAATGGGCCAATCGGGGAAAGTCCTGGGACTACTTCAGCAAGCCGAACCGCGAAGGGAGGTTTCGCATACAGGATAAGGCCTACTTCGCGGTGAAGCCTCGAATGCGCTCCGTCATCGCGCAGTTTGTCCGCAAGAATATTGACAGTTTCGAGTCCCGCTGATTCACGATGTTGCATACTTTTGATGTTGCATACTTTTCTTGTGCACAAGCTGTTCTGCCAAGCTCGAATTCTTCATCGAGGCCGTGCGTCACGCGGAGATTGCTGCGATCCGAACTGATATGAACCTGCCTGCCGAGAAAGAGACCCCGCGATCAGTTTACTTTCACGTACCGTTCTGCGCACATCGTTGCGGGTACTGCAATTTCACACTTGTGGCAGGTCGCGATTATCTGATCGAACGGTTTCTTGTTGCTCTCGAAAAGGAACTGCACTCGATTGTCAACGAAAGACTCGAGGTTGATACGATCTATCTTGGTGGAGGAACACCAAGTCACCTGAATGAAAAGCAACTTGAAAAGCTGGGACGGATCATCCATTCAAGGTTCCAGCTTGCAGTTAACGGGGAGTTCACGGCCGAATGCAATCCGAAAGATCTGGATTCTTCGCGCGCCAATGCGCTCGGTGGGGTCGGAGTGAATCGGGTAAGCCTCGGTGTGCAATCTACACGCGGTGAAAAGTTGAAGGTTCTCGAACGTGATCACGACTACGAGCAGACAGTCCGGTCTGTAATTGCTGCGCGAACATTTGCGAACAGCGTATCAGTGGATCTGATTTTCGCGACGCCCGATGAAACGATAGACCAGTGGACGGAGGATCTTGATCGCGCACTGCAGCTTCAGCCCGACCATTTCTCGACCTACGAATTGACATTTGAAAAAGGTACGAGCTATTTCTCACGCCTGACTCGCGACGAATTGAGAGAATCCGGTGAGGACCTCACGTCTGAGATGTATTCACATACCGTTGGACGTCTGGAAGAGGCCGGATTCTCGCGATACGAAATCTCCAGCTTTGCAAAACAGGGGCATCGGTCACGACACAACAGCATGTACTGGAGCGGCGTACCGTTTTACGCATTTGGCCCGGGCGCGGCATCCTATCTGGACGGGATAAGGCGTAACAATCATCGAAGTACGCTACGTTATCTCCAGCTTGTTGAGGCCGGCCAGTCTCCGGTTAATGAGATCGAGGAGTTGACTGCGGAAGAATCCGCGCGGGAGTTACTGGCCATCGGGCTGCGGCAGGTTGATGGAGTCGATGTCAGGCAGTTTGAGTTGAGAACCGGGTTTCAACCTCAACAACTGCTTGAGGACTCTTTGCATACGCTCTACGACAACGGATTGGCGGAAAATGTGTCGGGCAGAATGCGACTGACCAGCACCGGATTAATTGTATGCGATTCAATTGCGGAGATGATTCTCGGCCGTTGAGACTCGATTACAAATATCAGCCCTCGAGAATTACACGAGCAGGCGCTCCGTCAGAGCCGACAACGTTGAACGGCAGGCAGGTAACACGGTAACCACCCGGTTCGATTTCCGTCAGATTCAGCCCCTCGATCAACACCATGTCCGCATCACAGAGGATTCGGTGCACGATTTCGGGCGGATCTTTGTAGAGACTGACAGAAAGATAGTCGATGCCGAGCAAGTGGATGTTTGAGTCGGCAACCCGGCGCGCGGCTCCGGGAGTCAAAGCACAGTAATCTTCGAAGAACGGATGCGACGGGTTTTCCCATAGCTGAGAATTGTCCGTCTTCAGAATCAACTTTCGGGTTTCATCCGGAAGTTGAAGCTCTTCCAGGTCTGTTTCGGTAATTTCCCTTCGTCCACGAAGGTCCACCACAACGCATGCACCGACAAGTTGTTCCATGCCGATCTGATCAACTGATCGTCCACCATCGGAAAAGTGTAGTGGTGCATCGATATGGGTGCCGGTATGCACGCACATTTCGATGTCGGTAACATTGCAAACGGCTCCGTCGGCAATCCGGTCGGTATTCGTCGAACTGAAAGAAGGGCCACCGGGCCAGACTGGAATTCCAGGGTGTGTCGGGACAGTCACGTCGTAAATTTTCGGCATGGCGCAAAGTCTTACAGCAGAAATGATCCAGTCACAGGCGTTTCAGTGTGCGCTCGAAACTACGAGCGCTATTCACCGTCGTCACTATCTGCTGATTCCGGCGTCTCGACAACCGGTGCTTCGTCCAACTCAGCTTCGAGACTCTCCTGTGTTTCATCGTAGAGGAATGCCTTCACAACACGCAGGCGTCCGTTTGCTCGTTCCACAACCTCCTCGTATTCCTCACGGCCACCGAAATTCAGAATGATCTCGGCCAGCTTCTTTTCGGCCTCTTTGAGAATTTCCTCGTCAGTCGTGCCTTCATAACTGTCAATCAAAGCCATTAGCTCGACAGGATCGGTGGGGATTTCCGGAGCTATATGCTCCAGCTGTTCGAGGGCGCTGGCCGCAGCAAAGTACACATGGCGTTGATCTCCGGCCGCATCGACCGTCGATACCAGCTGCTCGAACATTTCGCGCGCCTCGGCATAGTTCCCCTCCTGTTGCAGCACAACGGCATCACAATAGGCTCGCGCTTCCGGGTTTTGAGGAAAGCGGAGCGGGGAACCGGTTTGTGCCTGCCGTATCAGAGTGGATTTGCGGGTCGCGTAGTAGAGTTCTTCAGCTTCTTTGGCGAGCTCGGGATCGTTGTTCCGTTCCATGATCAGCATAAGCTCTTCCCGGGCTTCAGAGAGTTCGCCCTGCTCGATCATCGCCTTGGCGCGATCCATCAGCTTCTGATCCGATGTGGGAAGGATAGCAACCACCAGTATCGTTGCGATGACTATCAGCGCGAACAGAAGAAACGGCACGCGCTGGTAGAACGGGGTGTCGGGTTCGTTGCGGTTTCTTTCTTTGCGGCCAAGCAGGCGATTGGCTTCTGTTTTGTCGGTTCCCGCAGTCAGCGGGTTGAAGTTGCCGGCGACCTGTGCAACGGCGGCTTTGCGTCCGTGATCAATCTTCTTGATCTCGTTAAACGCGAAAACGATTGCCTGAGCCGAGTGGGGCCTGAGCCTGACTTTCGGCTGGAGCATCTGAGTGACAATTTTGTCCAGCCATATCGGGCAGTTCATCACGTGCCTGGCAACAGAAGGAACAGGGTTGTCCAGCTTCTTTCTGGTCATCCTGCCGATGGTGTCAGGCGGATACGGTAGTTTGCCTGTCAGCATTTCGTACAGGATCACTCCCAGCGAATAAAAGTCCGACTTGGGGGAGGCACCCTCGGTGAATTGTTCGGGCGCCATGTAGGCGGCGAGTTCGACGTCGCGTCTGCGTGGTTGATCCCATCGACGTTTACGTGACCGGTTGAGCCGGAGGTCTGCGACCTTAACCTGATGATCTTTAGTGATCAGGATTTTTTCCGGTGTCAGCTTGGAATGTACGATGTCCTGATCGTGCAGATAGTCGAGCAGGCTTGCGATCTGCAGGCCGATGTCTACGGCAGCATCCGGCGCGAGCTTGCCGCGTCTGGAAAGAATGGCCGCCAGTGACTCACCCTTGATCAGTTCGTTGGCAAAAAATATCTGTTCCTCATGGGCTCCTGCACCGTAGACGCGGATCAGATTGGGATGGCGAAGTCCCTTCAGCACCTCTGTTTCTCTCTCAATCTTCGACAGGGCGACCCTCCATTCAACGTCCGGGGGCGGCTTGATGAACTTCAGTGCGACATCGCGGTCCTGCTTGGTCTGCCGCGCATGGAAGACGCGCTGACGACGGTTTGTGCCCAGTCGTTTGAGGATTAGAAACGGGCCAACGTATGTGTTTTCCACTGCCGAATTGTTCCGGGGAGAGTTGAACATCCGGGCGTCTAACACGGTGGGATTGCCCGGAAAGCGACCTCGCGGGAACCAGAACGGGCGGGGAATTCGCCGCAGTCGCTTTGATGCCGGTATTTTACGTGGATTCCTTCCCTACGCCAAATATTTTCCAATCTCCCTTTCTCATCGGCGAATAAGCCGCATGGTAATGTGCCACGTGAGAAAAACCGGTGAGAAATAAACACATGCCGGCAAGAAAGAGTAAAGAAGACGTAGCACAAAGAAGTATTAATCTGCACGGTGCTGGATAGCGGGATGTGCTGGATAGCGGGATGTGCTGGATTGCGGGATGTGCTGGATTGCGGAGTGAGAGGACAGATTCCTGAACCGGCGACGCCAGGAAAAGAAGAACACCGCGAACAGAACGACGAAGTTACCTGCCCTTACAGGGCGGTTTGCCGGATCTGAATGCCGTGCTCACATTCCCCGCTGTGTTTTCTGGACTCTATAATCAGCTGCTCAAAGTTTTGCGGCTAACGGATCACTTTAAAAGATCGAGACGGAATTAGATGCTGGAATTTGTTTGCCCCGGATGTCAGGCCGTAGTTTCGCTTGAAGACAATATGCTTGGCAGCCGCGTGCGTTGTCAGTGCGGACACGTGTTTCAGGCAGGTCGAGCCCCTGAAAGCGCAGCCGGAAGCCCGCCAGGTTCGACCGACGCATTTGCCGAGACGACGTACAATTCGCCGCAGGCACCCGTGAAGGATTCCATTGCTCCCGGCGGTGATCCCTACGGAAACGCACCACAGGCCAACCCGAGGCAGGCAGCATTTCCGGCAGCAGGCGCCCCGCAGCCGCAAGCGCATGCAGGGCATCCACCTTTGAAGTCCAAGATAGCCGCTGGACTGCTTGCGATTTTCATCGGGCAGTTCGGCGTCCACAACTTCTATCTCGGTTACACCAATCTTGGAATCGTACAGGTTGTGCTAACTGTGATCGGTTATGCAACTTCTTGTATGGGAATCGGTGTGTTTCTGGTATTCGGCGTTGCCGTCTGGGCATTCGTCGAAGGAATCATGTGCCTGATGGATTCAAGGCCGGATGCATGGGGGCGTCCGTTAACCGACTAGTAGTGCGTTCGCTAACCGGCTAGCGGTGCTCCCGTGAACCGTCTAGTTCGCTGCTCGTGTTCCCGGCATGGGGATCGTTGAACCCACCGGCATTGCATGAGGCGTCTTTGAATTGCCGGCAAACGGCTTCATTTGCGAGAACCGGCGGACCTGATTTCTGCCGTGGTGCTTCGCGTAGTACAAAGCCCTGTCAGCCTTGTCGAACATCTGGGCTGCGGTATCGCCTTCTGTCAGCTGGGCACAACCGAAGCTGACTGTCACGCGGAAGTTTTCACCGCGGCAGAAGAATTCCATCTTTTCGATTTCAGCACGGCACCTCTGTGCACATGATTCTGCGCCCTGCTCATCGCAGTCAGGAAGGATGACAGCAAATTCCTCGCCACCGTATCTGCAAACGTAGTCTGCGGTACGAAAGCGCTCGGTAAGACAATCCGCGACACGAATTAAAACCTGGTCTCCGGTTGGATGACCAAAGCGATCATTGATCTGCTTGAAGTGGTCGATATCAAGCATGATACAGGAAACTGATTGTTTCTTGGCGGAGCAGACGCTGACGATATTCTTCATGGTCGCGAACATGTTGCGACGGTTGAGTACACCGGTAAGCGGATCGGTTGATGCGGCGTGATTGAGACGTCGATCGAGTTCGAGAATCCGGCTGCCGCTGGCCATCCGGGCGACCAGTTCGCGGATATCCACCGGCTTGGTGATGTAGTCGTCGGCACCTGAGCCGAGTCCTTCAACCAGTCCGAGCAACTCCGAATGCGCGGTCATCAATATCAGATAGATGTACTGGTTGTAGTTGCCGTTGCGAAGGATCTGGCAGAGCATCTGGCCGTCTACGTTCGGCATCTGCCAGTCGGTAATAACAAAGTCGGGGCAGGAGTCCTGGATGGCCACGAGTGCATCAGCACCGTTGACGGCTGTTGAAACGACATATCCTTCAGCGCGAAGTTCTTTGGAGAGACGCCGAAGCGTGATGTCACAGTCGTCGACCAGCAGAACATTTCGAAACATGTTTTTCATTGTTCCACGTGTTGTCTTGAGGGAGGGAAAGATCCCCGAACTCGGGAAATTCAGGCGGGTATGCGCCTGAGTTGGGATATCCGGGGCATACAAGATTACGACGCAATAGGGAAGAGAACCGGATTTGTTGAAAAATGTCACCATGAATTGGCGTGGGCTCACCCTACAGGCTGCGTGACCGTTACACACCGGCGGAGTTAGCGAGGGGTTGTCATGATTCGGAGCAGTGTCTAGCCACGAGACGTAGAAGAGTATGCGCCGGCGGGACCGCAATCAGGCGGCGCGTGAAGAGGGGCGGGCGCCGGACTTCCGGCCGCTGGTGCGGTTTCGAGAATAATCGCCGCAACTGAGGTGCTTTTCAAGCCACATGTACAGGCAGATGAAAAGGTACCGGCTGCCCATCTCTTTGATTTTCAGTTTGGCTATGCCGGTTCTTCGATTGCGCCAGGTGATTGGAACAACCGTCCAGCGGTATCCCCGCACGATTGACTTAAGTGGCAGTTCGACGGTCAGATTGAAATGAGCTGACAAGAGTGGACGGCAACCGTCAATGACTTCCCGGCGATACGCTTTGAATGCGTTCGTTGTGTCGTTGAGGGAATAGCCGAACATTATCCTGATGAACAGATTTGCCAGCCTGTTCAGTCGAAGTTTAAGCCATGGGTAATCGGTCACTCCGCCACCTTTGACAAAGCGACTGCCGAACACGCACTCATAGCCCTCGCAAATCAAGTTCCAGTAGCGGACAACATCTCTTACATCATCTGATTCGTCGGCCATCATTATGACGACGGCATCACCCTGCACTGCGTCCAGTCCGCAAATTATGGCCCGTCCGAATCCGCCCTCTCCGGTGTTTGGAACGGGCACGACTTGAGGAATTCGTTGTTTGAGTTCGGTAAGGATCTCTCCAGTGGAGTCGGAACTGTGATCGTCAACAACAATTATTTCATGGCGGATGTTGTTCAGTCTTAATTCGAGATGCAGGTGCTCAACCGTTGAACGAATACATCCTTCTTCGTCTTTTGCCGGGATAACGACGGAAAGAAGTTCCGGAACTGAAGCCGGTTTGATATCCGTCTCTTCGCGGTCTTGCTTCTGCACTCCACGGAAAATTCTCACGCTGACTTCACCTCCAGCCTTATTGGAGTTTGAAGACTCTTCTCCGCGATTTCATTGAACACAGCTTCGCGTTCGATTTCGGGTTGCCAGCCCCATCGCTCTGACGCGCGGGTAGCGTCCATGATCATCCACGGAATATCAAACCTTCGTGGATTCGGATCAGAGCCGACCTCGTGCGGCCCGAACCTGGCCTCGCACCATTGAGACAATTGCGCGAGTGAAAAACTGTGCGACTTCCCCCCGCCTACATTGAATACCCTGCGGGAGGCGTCACCGGAATCCTGGATCTGTTTGACCAGAAGTGACGCGAGGTCATGAGGATGAAGGCAATCACGAGTCTGCAGGCCACGGCCCTCGAAACCGATGTAGTCCAGAGCCTTTCTGTGGTAGTAGGCATCGATCCAGTAGCTCAGGATGCCCTGATCGATTCTGCCGAACTGGCCCGCTCCCGCCAGAATTCCACAACGATTGATCCAGACTGGAAAGTCAAACGTTGAGCCGTATTCCAGGGCGAATTGTTCTGAAGCAAGTTTGCTCGTTCCGTACAAAGATACCGGTGGCCGGACCGAAAAGTCCTCGCTGACCCCTTGCGCCGACACGCCGTATGGCAGTTTTTCAAATGTGTTGATCCGGAAGCCGTCGTTGTGTTGCAGGACCGGAATGCTGCAAAGTTCTTCAATCGAATAGACACGGCTGGTACTCAAAAGAACAAAGCCACTGTGGTTTTTCTTGCAGTACTCCAGAAGGTTGATCGTTGAGTCCAGATTGTGCTGGACAAGTTGCCGGCTGGAAGTCCCGTTAACCCCGGCGAGTACGCTTGGCTTTGCTGCAGCATCGATCACCCAGTCAACTTCAGGAAACGACTCGAGGTCGCTGGCCATCCGCAAATCAGCGTGAATGAACTCTGCTCCCGAATCGATCAAAGCGCGTCGGTTGTGTTCACTCCCTTCGCGCGAAAGGTTGTCGACACCGGTCAGCTCGAATTGATTTCCGCATCCGGCAAAAGCCCCGGATAGATATTTCGCAATCGTCAGGCCCACAAATCCGCAGGCACCGGCAATCAGAATTCTCATATCGGCTCCTGTGTCAGTAGGTTAATGAAGATTGGAATGCGGCTGTTCTTTCGGACTGCATCGGTCGCAGGTACCAGTTTCCGTCTCTTCCGGGTGCATCTAATACGTCCAGTGGTATGTCTCCCTGCCGTGGTGATTCGGAAACGTCGGTGATCAACAGGAAGTCTATCCCGGCAACCGATTGCTCCTGGCCGGGAAAGATAATGCGGCGATTCAATCCTTCACCATAAAGCGGATAGTTGTATGCCTGCCGCACTCCATGACCGATCAGAACAGTTGAGCCAGGTGGAACATTCTCTTCGTAACGTCGAATCCGGTTTGCAAACTCGACTCCATCACGACAAAGCAGATCAATTCTTCCAGCTTCGCTGAAGAGGAGATTGCAAGGGCTGGAGCTGCGCGAGTACGCAGCATTGATGGCTGCAAACAGCACAACCGTTGCGACCGCACTCAAGATCAGCTTGCCGGGCCATCTTGGTTTTGCAAGCGTCTTACCGTTCAGAGAGACAAACAGACTGCCGGACAGCGGAACCAGGAATATTCCGAGGTTTACAAATGACCGGCCGCGCCATGGGTCATAAAGACTTGAATAGGACTGAGCCAGAAAGTAGAGAGCACCTGCGGCAACAAACGCGACGACAAACGGCTTTTTTCTGTGCCGCAATAGCGCGATGATAATCCCGGGAATGATGAGCAGATACGTCGCCGGTCCCCAGAACGACATGTCTTCATGAGGCGTATAGAACGTCTCCAGCTCAAACGGTCTGCGCACATTTGACGTCGAATTCAGATCAAGACCGACCGCCGTAAACAAACCGGCAAGCGGGCGTCGCATCAAATTCTGAATTTCGTCTCCGTCACCACCCATGCCGTCCACACCGGTAAAGTGGATCGCGTATCTCGCTGCATTCGTAGTTCCGATCGACAGTCGTTCGTGGATGGAGACGTCCTGCAGAACATGAATCTGCCGCCAGTCTTCCGGCCCCATTGGATGGCCGTGCTGAACCATGTTTTCACCATATCCGGCTGGCAGGACAAAAAGGAACGCCCCGACTAAGAGCGATGCGAACCCGGCATACCCTAATTTCAGCCACCGTTCGCGGCGCGCCGTTTTAAGCCGGGGCACCAATGCGGCGATATAAATGACACCAAGACTTGGTATCAACAACAATGCACTGGATTTGATCCCGAAAGCAAAAGTTGCGCAAAGCACTGACATGACCAGCCATGTCTTTCGATTCGTCCGCGAAAACTCGACGAGGAAGAACACACAGGCTGCAACAAACCCGGTGATCGGCATGTCCAACTGTGGCGTGACGCCGATCATGATATTGCTGGTGAGCATCGAAAACGTGAGAGCAGCCAGCAGCGAAACGGTGGCGTTTCGCCACAAGACTGAAGCGATGCCGAAAACAGAGAACGTCGCCAGAATGCTGCAACAATAAGCGACCAGCTGAACAAGGTTTTCATTTCGGCCTGTCGAAAGGTACGAAAAAATGTGCAGCACCGTCGCGTTCTTGCAATGGACGGTCTGCGATGAACTGTTGCTCGGAAAATAGTCGAGACTCCCCTGCTGAATGTACTGTGCCATTCGTGGCAGTATGTACGAATGCCCATCGTGATTCGCCGGAGGGAGAAGGCAGATCACTAACAGCTGGGCGATCTGCGTGAGAACAAATGCGATGATGAAAGCACCGCACAGGCGTGTCATGAACCCGCCCTTTCGGTGCTGCAAAACCACAAAGGCAATGCACAATCCGATTGCGCATTTTGTGCGTTCGATCGCGCCGAAGATGTCGACTTTTTTCCAGGCGGCGACAAAACAGCTTCCGGCAAGGCAGATCAGAGAGCAGAGCCCCCAGAGCGTCGGCTCGTCGATTTGTTTAAGACTGCTCAGCAAGTATCCACTGGTGACCACGAAGAATGCGAAGCTCACCATTGTCGTGACCACATGCTGAACGATTCCACGAGCGCGCAGCGCAAGAGCCACAAGGATGCTGGCAATCAGAAAAAACAGCGCTGAAATGAGGCCCGACATATTGCGAAAACGAGTGCGTCAGAAACGTGGTCGCGGAATTCAATCGGATTTGGATAAGCAAATCTGCTTTTGTGAACAACCCCAGCTGGAAATCGCACGGTACAAGAAATACCTGAGTAACTTGATCCGCAGTACTGACGGAATTTACAGCATTGCAGTGACCGCCCCTTCCGGGCATTTTGCCTATCCTTCCGGAAACTGCTTGCAGTATTCGTAGACCGCCATCGTCGTCGCCGTCACGACGTTGTAGCTGTGTGGCAATCCCCAGACCGGGATTTCAACGCATTGATTGACCAGACCCAGCTGGGAATCGGGAATGCCCTGCCGCTCGTGACCGATCAGGAGTACCGTCTTTCGCGGGAATTGAAAATCGAAAAGAGAAGCGGAGTCGCGAGTCTGTTCAAGTCCGATGATCTGATAATCCTGTGCTCGAAGTTTTTTCAGAACCGGTTCGAGGGCGCGGCAACGCTGGATTTCAATTTCGGTTGCGCCGTCTCTCGCGATCTTCGGATCGATCCTGGTGTTGCCGCTGGCAATCAATTTCTGTGCCGCAACGCAGCTCGCAAGACGGACGATTCTGGACAGGTTCACCGAACTGCGGAAGGTGGGGCAAACGAGAACCAGTTCCCGCGGCTGACTGAGCATGGACGGCGGCTTGTGCCGGATGTGTTCGTCAGGCATCTGTTCCGCTGAGGTAAGTCACTGAAGCTGATCAAGCTTTGTCTCGTCGTCTTGCTGCCAAGACTGGAGACTACAAATCGCAGGTCCTACGGCGTTTCACCGTCCTCATTTTCCTCAACCGGAGGAGGTGGCAATTCACCTTTGATTCCTCCTTCGACAATTTCCGATAGCTCTGTCATGCCCGAGAAAAAAGCCTGTTGAAAATCCGCATGCGTCAATCGCAGTTTCAATTCGGGATCGATCAGCCAGAACGAAGGAATCGCACGAACGCCGAATCCCTCCAGCGTTGAATGTTCCCATCCATCGGTAAATCCATGCCGACCTTTTACCGAGTTTTCTTTGATGTGCTCAATCGCCTTTTCGCGATCGCTGTCGACGTTGATGGACAGTAGCTCAAGTTCGTAACCCTGTTGTCTCAGTGTGTCGTACATTTCGACAATCCTCGCCTGGAAGTCCACGCTCGGCGGACTCTCAAGGGACCAGAAGTTGATAAACGTGTACTTTCCGCGAAAGTGGCCGAGCACGAGTTCGGCAGAGTCGTCCCATGTCTTCACGCGAAAGTTGGGACTCATTTCTCCTGCAGCCAGCAAAGGCGTCACGAGTAGCTGAAGTTCGCCGAGCACGATTTCGTTGACCTCGTTGTTAACTTCAAGCTCACCACCAAAAATTTCAAAGGCGAATCGGCGTTCATTGATTTTTTTGTCGATGCGGCCATAGAGGTTGTAGATCCCGTTGGGCACGTCGTAGACAACAAATGATCCGTCCTCTTCGATTCGCAGTTGGAAGACCTTTCGTTCTGACTCGATACGCTCGACTTCAGCCGCCAGAGCTTGTCCCTCTTCGGTCTTTTCGAATTCGGTAACCCACGCCTCCCGTTGTTCCATGTTCATCTGTGCCCAGTCCGGCGGGAACGGAGGTTCCGGCATCATGACCATCTGGGAGAGGAAGGCTGTTTCCATCGTAGGCAGGTCTATTTCAAAGCCTTCATATTTCGATTGCAGGACTTTCCCTTTAATCGTGGCGCCTTCTTCGGCTGATTCCTCTTCCTGTTCTGCGGCAGGTTGTTCGAGTTCAGGCTCATCCTGCGCATATACGACGCCGGAGAACAGCGCTGTCATCAGCAAAGGCAGGAATTGCAGCAGAGTATTGCGGAAAGACTGAGATAAAAATGACATACGATTGTCCGGTTTGAAATGAACAGGCACCTGCTAATCAGGTTATTAGCCAGTTGTAGGATGGTCAACGTCGAGCATTCCGGTCTTAGTGCCCGGATTCAGGGCTGCATCCTTGACCATTGGCCTCGCGGGGGCATAAACTCACGCTTTCAATGCGATTCCGCCTTGGCGGGGTCGCATTTGTTTTGTGGTCGGATCTTTGAGCCCGGTTCCGGAGGACCGGCAGCGATTCGACGACAGGATCATGCAATACCTCTAAACGCTGTCCGACAGCCAGCCCGACAGCTCATTGCATCGCCCTGTTTATTCCAGGTGACAGTTTGAAGAATGCCCGCAGGCTTTATGCATTGCCGGGTACGCGGGGGACATCGTGCCAGGTCAGTGCGTAATCGGTTTGCAGTGGGGAGACGAAGCTAAGGGCAAACTGGTTGATTTGCTCACCGGCGGAATGGACCTTGTTGTCCGCTATCAGGGCGGAGCCAATGCCGGACACACGGTCGTCATCGGGGACGACGTATACAAACTCCACCATATTCCCAGCGGAATTCTAAACGACGGCGTCCTCAACCTCATCACGCCCGGCGTCGTCATCAATCCGCCGGTCATCCTGAAGGAAATTGATTCACTGAAAGAGCGCGGAATCGATGTGGCTGCGCGGATGAGAATCAGCTCCCGGGCTCATGTGGTGATGCCATGGCACATCACAGAAGATGAGATCATGAACCGGATTGTCACGGGCAAAGACAATATCGGTACAACTTTGCGCGGCATCGGTCCCTGCTACCGCGATAAAGTCGGCCGCAGTTTCGCCATCCGTATGGCAGACCTTGTGCGCGACGATTTTGCGGATCGCGTTCGCAAAATAATCGGCGTCAAACAGGCGATGCTTTCCGGACTCAATGGTTCACCTGTCGAGATTGATGCTGACAAAATCATTTCTGAGTTTTCAGCACACGCATCCGGACTTGCTCCGATGATCTGCGATACGACTCCAATTCTGCATGATGCAGTTGATGACGACAAAAAAATTCTGTTCGAAGGTGCACAGGGTTCCCTGCTGGATATCGATCACGGGACGTTTCCGTTTGTAACGAGCTCAAACAGCTCCGGCGTCGGTATCCCTGCAGGTAGTGGAGTGCCCGGAAACTGGATTCATGATGTGCTTGGCGTTTGTAAGGCCTACAGCACGCGAGTAGGTGGCGGTCCTTTTCCAACTGAGCTGGAAGATGAAACGGGACAACACATTCGCGACATGGGCAATGAGTATGGAACTACGACCGGTCGCCCGCGACGTTGCGGCTGGTTTGATGCGGTGGCAGTCCGTTATTCGAGGAGGCTGGGAGGCGTAACAGGTATCGCGCTGACCATGATGGATGTTCTCAGCGAGCTCGACGAAATTCAGGTTTGCACGGCTTACGAAATCGAAGGCCGTCGCGTCGAACATTTTCCGGACTGCTCGCTGGATCTGGAAAAGGCGGTTCCTGTTTACGAGACACTTCCGGGTTGGAAGCAGGACGTCACCGGAGCGCGCGAGTTGTCCGACCTGCCTCCCAACGCCTTGAAGTACGCGAACAGAATCGCGGAACTTGCGGGTTGCCCGATTCAATTCATTTCGGTCGGACCTGATCGTGCCCAGACGATCAGGGTTGCTGCGGGAACTGACCTCGCTGCTGTCTGACAAACCGCCTTGCCACACAATGGCGTCCTGGCTGCTGATGATACCTGCCTGCCGGTCTTAAAATCGCATCTGACTAATTCGTCAAGAACGTTCAGCTGTTTTCACATAGCAGAAGTGGATTCCACGGATTGGCGCGGTTTGGCCTGACGAGACCGCCTTTGCCACTCGAATCGGCCATCTCACAGACTGTATTGTTTGTTAGACTGGGGCAAACATTCTTTTCTGCCTGAGTTCCGGTTTAATGTCATCAACGTTTGAACAATCTGATCTGCTATCCGACGTCCCTCGTGAACGGCGTCCGCGCCACGTCGCGATGATCATGGATGGCAACGGGCGGTGGGCCCAGCGGCAGGACCTTCCGCGCATTGCCGGCCATCAGCGTGGCGCCGAAACGGTTCGCACGATCACGGAGGAATGTGCTCGTCTTGGGATCGAGCAGCTCACGCTCTACTGCCTGTCCAGTGAGAACTGGAAGCGTCCGCAGGACGAACTCGATTTTCTCCTGTTGCTGTTGCAGCGCTACATGATCGAGGAACGTAAGACGTTGATCGAAAACAATGTCCGGATGACGGTTATCGGTCGTCGTGACCGGATTCCCGAAGACGTTCAGGCAGAGATGGACAAGACGATCGAATTGACGAAGGATCATCAAGGTGTCTGCCTTTGCCTGGCCATCAACTACGGCGGCCGCGGCGAAATTGTGGATGCGATCAAAGAGATCGGCCACAAAATCAAAGAGGGGCAATTGGGGCCGGACGATGTCAATGAACAGCTCGTTTCCGATCACCTGTACACCAGCGGTATGTCAGATCCGGATTTGCTGGTGCGGACCGCTGGTGAGATGCGGGTCAGCAATTATCTGTTGTGGCAGATCAGTTACGCGGAAATCTGGGTGACTGAAAAATGCTGGCCGGAATTCGGCATTCCCGAGTTTCACCAGGCAATCCGCGATTTTGCTTCGCGCGATCGACGATTCGGCGGATTAAACAAACTTTCCTAGCTTCCTTGCCCGGGATGTCGAGCATATCCTCGGGCAATCTGTTGAATAACATCGGCCTTAGTGCGAGTCAGCTCCCTGATACGTTTGCCGCAGGCTCTCCGGGCAAGCAAAGCAATTGGACCCGATTGAACAAGGTACGAAAGTGCCATCGCCGCACCTCGAAAACCGTCGGTGATCAACAGAGGCAATGAAAACATTGCAGGAAACAGTACGATCAACAGGACATCGCATCCGGCCTTCTTCTGCTTGCTGATTTCTTCATCAATTCGTTTCGTGGTCTGCTTCGGTTCACCAACGATGTTTGTGATGATTCGCGATTCTTCCAGGTGCAGGTGAACGAGATGATTGACGCGCATCCTTATGCTTTGCGTCCATCGCAACTTTTTGTCTTCTCTTGAAAAACGGATTCGCTCTGCCCCTGTATCTACGATCATCAGCTTGAAGTCCCGACGCTTCGGATCAATTCGATCGAACTCTACGGACACGAGGTCTTTCCATGCAAATAACTTGTTCAGTTCCTCGCCCGATACCCGGTTCTGTGTCCCGATACCAGCTGAATCAAACCGAAAAACCATGTCGCCGATCCGACTGATTTCTACCGATTCATCTTCTAGCGGAAGTCCGGAAGGCGATAGTGTTCGTTGATCAATTCATAGGCAACGCGCGCGCAATCACGGCTAAGCAGTCCCAGTTCTATCCGTCTTTGCATCAGCCCATATTGCGGACAATAAAGGGCACTGCCGCGTTTCTCGACCAGGCCTTCCTTGAATGCAGTCCACGGCCACTCAATCGTATCGATGGCTGTTCGTCGGATGACTCCGTTTTCAGTGAGTTCAAGTCGCCACGTAAGAAAGTATGCGGCAGCAACAACGGGGATGCCGAAAAGAACAAAGAAGGGAACTACTGACGCTGAGGGGTTGCCGGAGTTCGCGGCGAGCCAGCCTGCAAAGGCCACAATGGGAAGGAACGCTCCGATGCAGTACCAGCAACATCGACGCAACTCGGGAGCCATTCGAAATACCCGGCGATTCATGCTTGCATTTCGTTGCGCGGAACCAATTATTGGCATTCGTCTTGTATTGGCTCGCGTTTCACTCACGTTTTGCGTGAAAAACGATGTTCGCGGACTCCGCAGATTCCAGTCATAATAGAGGGGTAAATTCAACTTCGGGAGCTGCTGATGTTTTCTAAAGCTGGACGCCGGACCCGCAATTCCGCCACTAGCGTGAAGGAGGCGTATTATACACTTGAGCCACGCAATCTTCTTGCGGCTACTCTTTACGTTGATTTCGGTCTGGGCATGGCAGGTGATTTCAACATCACCGACACACAGTCTGCGTCGGTCGGAGGCCCCGCGGTATTCGGCTCCGGATTCAACCTGACTTCGTTCACCGAAATCACAATCGAAAAGAACTTCGAGGTTGACGGGAATGGAACCGTAGATGCGAACGATGCCGTTGCGCTTGCGAACCAGACCATCAGTGCGCTTGAGCAGATGTTCGCGCCGTTTGACGTTGATGTCGTCATGGCGACGGCCGCAGACTTCGCTGACATTCAGAATTCACTCAGCTCCACATCCACCAACGATGCCTACATTTTCGTCGGTGGCAGCAACGTAGCGTTCAGGGTTGATTCGGGGGTTTCAGTATTCGACCAGTTCAACGGAAACGACAATCTTGCATTTGTCTTTCCTGATCAGGCGATGCCCGATAACTCGTTCTACTCTCTCTATGAGACCAGCGATGCCGTGAATTCACTGGCTCGCGCCATCGGAAAGCAGACAGGACACACATTCGGACTGGCTTCGACTGAAGGCGGACGTGACGGAACTACGTTTCGGGACCCGGCTGGCTACAGCGATGTCATGGCGCGACCCGGAAGGCGCGCAGATGGCAGCTTTTTCTCCGACTGGCGTGACAAGGACAATGCGAGTTTCTTTACCCGTCAGCAGATCCCTCTGGTCCACGTGAACGGCGTTTCGAATCTCAACTACAGCCCGTTTGACAAGATGGTCGCGAACGTCGGTCTGCGCGCAAATGGACCGGCCTACTTCACTGGATCGGGAGCCGATGATGATCTCAGTATCACATCAACAGGAGTCAATGAGGTTACCGTTGAGCTCAATGGCGAGACTTTCGAAGACGTAGATATCTCCAACGGCCTGATGGTCGAACTGGGGTTCGGCCGTGATTTAGCAGAAATCGATCTGGCCATCAGCGATGACGTATTCGTTCGCAGTGCGTGGCACCTTACGTTCAGCGGCGGCGCAGTCAACGTTGTGGCAGATGCGTCGTACGCCGGTACCGCTAACGGCAACCTGATGTTTGCCGAAACGCGGAACCTGATAACCGGTGATCAAGCAGACTCCTTCGAATTGTCTGCGGGAATCGAAGGCTCAAGCATTGACAGTGGCGGTGGAGATGATTTCGTCAAGTTGAATGAAGAAGCCGTAGTATCTCAGATCCTCACCGGAGAGGGAAACGACAGAGTAGAAACCGCTGAAGGTACGTACATCAGTTACCTCCTGGATATGGGAGAAGGGGAAGCTGACGTCTGGGATATGTCGAGTGCTGAAACCAGCTACCTGTCAGCGATTTCGATCAACGGTGACAACCGTTTTGTGTTCGGCTATCAGGGAAGTATGTATGATCCGCCGTATTTCTATACCAATTTTGAGCTTGCCATCGGGAATGAAAACGGACAGTCAACGGTGACTGTCAACGGGTTCGACAACTGGGAATTGCGGGGAATGCAATGGGTGATCGACGGTGATCTGGTGACGGTGACCGATCCCCGGTCCGGCGCTTCATTCTCCGTCCAGAACTTCAACCAGCTGCGCGGAGCGCGGACGGGTGGATGTGATCAGTATTACTACTGCTCTCCATTTGTCACTTACGACTCGTTTTACGTTCTTGAAACCGACTACGAGTTTACGATCAGCAATCCGAGCGTGGTTCAATTGTCCTCTACGATGAACCCGGCATCAGGTAGCACCGATGGAATCGACCATCCGGTTCTTATTGATCCGAGTCCTGATGCGCCGTTGGACATCCTCGTAAGTAATCGTGGAAACGCGACCGGTGGCGAATATCTTTTCGATGACGATGGCCGTCTGTTAATCGGTGACGAAGGGGGAGCTTTATTCGTTCAGTATGACACCAGCCTTGACGTTTCCATGCAGCTGTTCGGAAGCGAAGCCGGAGCAGATCAGTTTGAAGTGCGCCGCAATGACCGGATCAACTCCCTGCAGATCTTCGGTGGCGGTGGCAACGATATCTTTAAAATCGGATCCGGCCTTGATCAGGCAAACGGAAACCTTGCGCAGTTGACGAAGCCGGTAACGATTTCAGGTGGAAACGGTGTAGATCGAGTGGTCGTTAACGATCAGGCTGCGTCGGGCGGGCAGGACTATTTCATTTCGGAATACTCCCTGACACCGTATGTCGAGGGCAGCACCACTTTTGCAGGGCTGTTTTTTGACGATCGCCTTGAGTTTGTTCGTGTGGCCGGTACTGAGTTTACCGACCGTTTTCGTGTTGATATTGCGCACACGACGCGTTTCATGATAGATGGCAAAGGTGATGACACCGCACACGGAGACCGACTCGGTCTCTACGGAACATCGACTGCCAATAACCGCCACATGGCTTTTCACTCCGACGATGATGGAGCCACCTGGATCTTTTCCAACCGGCAATCGATCATCGCCGAGGATATGGAACAGTTTTCCCATGTAAACCGGTTTGCAACGTCTGCTCAGGGTGGCGGTGAGCCGAGAGTTCATGTTTACGATCTGGATACCGGAATCAGGCTGCGGTCATTCAATGCTTACGGTTCCGGGTTCCGCGGCGGAGTTAATGTCGCGATGGCTGACGTCAATCGTGATGGAATTCCTGATGTGATCACGGCTCCCCGTAAGAATTTTACAATTGTGAAAATCTTTGACGGACGGAATGGATCATTGATCCGGTCTTTCCGGCCCTACGGCCCGACGTATCGAGGCGGAATCAGTGTGGCTGCTGGAAATGTTCTCGAGACTGGCGGCATAGAAGTCCTGACCTCAAAGCTTGCAGGTTTGCCGATCGTCAGGGTGTTCAGTGCGGAACTTGAACAGACGAATTTCCAGCTGGTAACGACGGTGTACCCGTTCGGCTTTGAACAACCGTTTCTACGCGGCTCTTCCCTCGCAGTAGGTGATATGAACTTTGACGGAGTTGAAGATATCATCAGCGGGGCAGGACCGGGTGCGCCGCCGCAGGTGGCGATTCATGATGTCAGCCAGGCTTCCACATCAGCATATTACGAAGTTCAACTCAACCGTTTCCTGGCTCATAACGCCGCCTATCGTGGCGGAATAAATGTTGCGGTTGCAGACATCATGGGCAATCCGAAGCCTGACCTGCTCGTCAGCGCATGGAACACGATCCCGGCGTCAAACCCTCTGGCAGGTAATGTGTTTGTATTCACGGGCGAACGATTGCCGCGGAACAATGCAGGCTTCGTTGTTTCCCCGACGCGGGTTGTTGAGGTAAATAGCAATTCATCACCAGTGAACTTGCTGACCAGGTCCATCGACGGAGGAAAAAAACGGCTGTTCACTACCAGCGCTGACGGCTCGAAAGAGGTCAGGCAGTTCGACATGCTCAATGATTTCCAGCTTGTGGATTCTTTCTTTGAGAACAGCAGTTTCTTTAATAACGGAATCGGTGTCGGATAGCCTGAACCCCCATGTTCGGAACATGCTTTGAATCGATTTGGTCGTCCCCGGCCCTGAAGGGACATCCTTACGATGTCCGGGTGTCATCGGCAATCTCTATCGGCACAATCTCTATCGGCACAATGACGCCGGCAAACTAGAATGGGCCGGTGCGCAGCGAGCGCAGGCTTCGTTTTCTGTTCGAGGAATGTCGTTGTTAGGCAAGCGACTTTTAGGCGCGGCGATCATTATTTCGGTGATGTTGCTGCTGGTTACTGCAGATTATCAGCTCGGTCTGGAAAAGTATCTGGGACGCCCGGGAATTCCAATCGCCGGTTTGTGCGTTCTGATTGCGGGCATTGCAGCCAGTGAACTCGTCGCGATGTGGAAGCGGCAGTATCCGCGGATGCGCGTCAGGCTTGGCAGCATCGCAGCCGCCATCATGACTCTGGTCAGCTGCGTACCACTCGCGTGGCAGGACTATCCTGCGGACTGCCCGCTGGGGAAGTTCGGTTGGTCGCTTTCGGGTCTGATCATTGCGACGGTGATCGTTTTTGTCGTCGAGATGTGGAGCTACGGGCGTGTTTCCGAGGACGAACGCGGCTCAACGGTCAATCGGATTTCACATTACGTATTCTCATTCAGTTATCTGTTGATGCTGTTCGGCTTCGTTGCTTCCCATCGCATGATCGGCGGAAATGCGATCGGATTGATTTCGATTATCTCGTTGATCGCAACGGTGAAGATGGCAGACGCGTTCGCTTACTTTGTCGGGAAGAGCGTCGGAAGGCATAAACTTGCACCCAACCTCAGCCCGAAAAAAACAGTCGAAGGAGCGATCGGCTCGATCTTCGGCGGCTGGGCTGCTGCGGCGATCATGTTGTACGCGATATCGCCTTACGTATTCAAAGTCGAAATCGACAAGCCGTGGTGGTGGTTTCTCGTGTATGGCGCGTTGATCACAGCTGCAGGGACGATGGGGGATTTCGCTGAATCCCTGATTAAACGGGATGCCGGCGTGAAAGACTCCAGCACCTGGCTTCCGGGGCTCGGTGGAATTCTCGATATAGCGGACTCGTTGATCTTTGCTGCGCCGGTCTCTTATTTCCTCTGGGCCTATCTGAAGTAGCCGGAGCCGAACAGCCTGGACATATCTTGTAGGAGGGACTTACATGAAACTCGGTTCATTCTCCGTCAGCCTGGCCGTCAAAGATCTGCAGGCTTCACGCGCGTTCTATGAGAAGCTCGGATTCACGGTGTTTGCCGGTGCAGCCGAACACAACTATCTGATTCTCGATAACGACGGGCACAAGATCGGACTGTTTCAAGGCATGTTCGAAGACAATATTCTGACGTTCAATCCGGGATGGGATCAGAACGCGCAGAACCTTGATGACTTTACAGACGTTCGAGAGATTCAAAAAAGTCTGCGCGAAAGCGGCTTGGAGATTCAGAAAGAAACCGATGAATCCGGCGAAGGCCCGGGGTCGTTTGTTGTCATCGATCCAGACGGCAACGCAATACTTATCGATCAACACCGGTAGCCGATCAGCGAGGGAATTCGCTGGTTGGCTGTGGAAGGTCGACAGGCCCTCCGGCTACGAAAATTCCCGTTCGGGCCCCGAGTGTCTTTCAAAAAAGTTGCAGTATTTTTGAGCGATGCTGTCATGAAACCCGGTTTGCCGGGCAAATTCAAACGTGACCATTGTTAGGGTTTTTCCGTTTGATCTGCCCTGAATTGCCACAAAACCGGACAGCCGGCGCGCGGGGGGACGTTTTCGACCCCGCGAACCGGTACCTGTACTTTCTGTCCTTAACAATCAGGTACAATTGGCAAACTCATACGTTCAGCAGCAGGTGCGGTGTACGAAAGCCACCGCGATTCCTTTATGACCGAAGCCACAATTTCATCGGTGGACCAATCTATCGTCCTGCCGCTGTTTGGCGCAAAAGACCAGCATCTTCGACGACTTCGTGAGAAGTTTCAGGTCAATATCACCCATCGCAACGGACAGATCCGAGTCTCGGGGGAAGACGATACGTCAGTCGAGCAGGCTGCATCTGCGCTTGAGCAGTTGACGGAGATTGTACGCCGCAAAGGTAACCTGACACCCGAAGTTTTTCAGAGGACGATCGCGGAAGTAACCGGCGAAGCGGTGCCGGCTGCCGCTGCGCGGTCAATTGATATTCTCGATATCGGTCGCGAGATTCGCCCGCGGACTGAGGGGCAGGCACGTTACGCAAACGCGATCCGCAAGAATGATCTGGTGTTCTGCACCGGACCGGCGGGTACTGGAAAGACCTACCTCGCTGTCGCGATGGCCGTCGAGGCGATGAAGCATCGTGAGATCCGCAAAATCGTGCTCGTGCGACCTGCTGTTGAAGCGGGCGAAAGCCTGGGATTCCTGCCGGGTGATATGCACGCCAAGATCAATCCCTACCTGCGTCCCCTGCTGGACGCGATTCATGAAATGGTCGGATACGACCAGGTCCAGGAACTTGTAGCGCGGGACATTATCGAAGTGGCCCCGCTGGCGTATATGCGCGGCCGCACGCTCAACGAGGCTTTCATCATCCTGGATGAGGCTCAGAATACGACGATATCCCAGATGAAAATGTTCCTGACGAGAATGGGGCACACGTCAAAAATCGTCGTGTCAGGTGATCCAACTCAAGTTGACTTGCCGCCGCGGACGAAGAGCGGCCTTGTTGACGCACTTCGTCGCCTGGGAAAAATCAAGGGCATCGGTTCTGTGCAATTAACCGGTGCGGATATCGTTCGCCATCAGCTGGTGCAGGATATCGTAGAAGCTTACGAGGGAACGCGTGCGGCGCGAGGTGTGACCATTCTTCCTGAATCGATTCCACGGGACGACAGTTCTTCTGAATAGAGAACCGAGAAGACATGGCAACAGATTCCTTGTTTCAAATCATTAATCCGGGAGCAGCAGAGTTAAATAGCCGGTAATCGTATTTAAACGGGAAAGCCTTCCTGCTTTCACCGTTTTACGGCAACTGGTTTTTGAACGGCTGACTTTTATGGCCAGTACATCTCCCAACCGGAACCGCTGGATGCTTCCCGAACGTAAAGGGCCGGGTGCCGAAGCCCTGGCGTTTTTGAAACGTTCGGACGTATGGTCGCGTGTTGGCGTCTGTTTTCTCGCGACGGCCGTGCTCTGGCTGATTACTGCCGGATGGGCACCTCCGTTCGGCTGGCGAGTCCGGCTTGCACCAGTGCGGGACCTGCATGCTCGCGTCAAATTCGAGTACGTCGATGTTCAGGCAACGGCGGAAGCGAAGAGTGTTGCCCGCAGCAAGATTCTCTGCCTCTACGAAAACGATCCGCGACTCCTTCAGGATTTGCGTCAGGAAGTTCTCGACGATCTTCTCGAAGTCTACGGCAAGGAGTTTGACGAGGTCGAGTCAGCCCGAATCTGGCTCAAATTCATGGAACCGTCCGGCACTTTCACGCTAACGTCTCCGGATGAAATCGAGTTGCCCGAGGGGCCGCAACAACTTGATGAAGGGCTGGCCGAAGACGAGTCCGGACCGCGTATCGAGGATGCAGTTCTGACGGAGGCCGAAAGGGTATGGCGTCGCGAGAACCTGGAACGGCAGGATCAGTTTGAGCTGCTCAAAGCAGCGCTGCAGAATGATGACCGGCTGGAGACAGTCCAGAAAGCCGTCAACGACGCGTTCAGTGAAATCGATAAGAACGGATTACTTGTTGAGCTTGAGCACGAAAGTGATCGCGGAATTATGTCCGAGATCGAAGTGTATCCCAAAGGAAATCCTGAAAACGCCCACCGTGTAAGCCTCACGGATATCAGAATTCCACAAGCTGCTGTGGTCCTGCGTCAGAACATTGCCTCTGAACTTGCGCGGTACCCGGACATCTATCCTGATCCCGAACCGGTCGCAACGTTGTTGACCGACCGCTTGTTGTTTCAGGACCTGCCTGTGACTCTGACCTGGGACGATGAGCTTTCCAGGCGAGTCCAGCGACTGGCTGCGTTCAACGTTGAGGACAAGATGCGACAGTATCTGCCCGGTGATACGCTGCCCAAACTCTCCAGCCAGGACATTGACGGCTCACGAATCGCGGCCGGAGTTCCTCTGGATGAAGACGATATTATGCTCCTGCGAGCGGAGCACAGAGCTGAAGTCATTCAGATGACAACCTGGGAGCGTCTAGTCCGCTCGATGGCATTTTTCGGATGCTACGCCGTCACGTTTTCGTTGGTTGGCGGTGTACTGTATTTCCGGGATCCCCATGTCATCGGAAGCTTCGGGCGTTTTACCACCATCATCTCATTGATTACGGTGACCATGATCATCTCATGGTTTCTGAGTATCGATCCGAACTGGCGGGCTGAGGTAATTCCGATCGTCATTCTCGCAATGCTGCTGACGATTGCTTACAACGTCGAATTGTCGATCATTCTCAGTGCGCTCGTTGCGATGGTGTTCAGTGCAACCCATGGATACGGACTTGCAGAGTTTCTGATACTTACTGCGGCATCCTCCACAACGGCAATGATGTGCCGGCGTATTCGCAGCCGGACAACCCTGGTTTATGTCGGTCTAGCCCTTGCGGTTGCGGTATTCCCCACAGTGATCGGCGTCTATTTATTGCGGGGACAGCCGCTTGGTACGGAGTTGTGGATGGAGGCGGTCTGGTATGCGGGAGCATGCGGATTCGCGGGTTTGTTCATGACGGCATTGCTGCCGTTTCTCGAAAGCTGGTTTGATATTCAGACAGACATCAGCCTTCTTGAGTTAAGTGATGCGAACCATCCGTTGCTGAAATAACTTGTTCAACGCGCACCCGGGACTTACAACCACAGCATCAACGTCGCGTCGCTCAGCGAAGCGGCCGCGGAAGCGATCGGTGCCAACGGGCTGCTCTGCCGCGTCGGCGCCTACTTTCACGATATCGGTAAGATCCGCAAACCGGACTACTTCATCGAAAACCAGAGCGGTGAGAACAAGCATGATGATCTTGAACCGTCGATGAGCAAGATGGTCATCATTGCTCACGTAAAAGATGGAGCTGAGATCGGGCGTAAGCACCGGCTTCCGCGCCGGATCATCAATCTGATCGAACAACATCACGGGAACACACTGGTTGAATATTTCTACCACCAGGCTCACAAGAAGCAGGAGGCGGAAGATGACTCCCAACCGATTGACGAAGCGGAGTTCCGTTATCCCGGGCCGAGACCACAGACAATCGAGGCGGCGGTCATGATGCTCGCTGACGGAGTTGAAAGTGCGAGCCGGACTTTGCGCGACCCGACGCCGGCACGTGTTGAAAGTCTGGTTCGGGACATTGGCAAAAAGAAGCTCGACGATGGTCAGTTCGACGAATGCGGTATTACAATCCGTCAGCTCAACACGGTGCAGGAAAGTTTGATAAAATCCCTCAACGCCATGTACCACGCGCGAGTGCCTTATCCAGATAAGAAGAACGCTGGCGGCGCTGGATAACGACCCAAGTCCTGTGGAGGCCCCTCAAGGGCCGATCGAATTGAATTCGCTTATCATCGAAGTCGCCAACCGGCAGAGCCGTGAGTTTGACGAAGCAAGAATCGTCAACACTGTCCGGTCAATTATTGAAGATCACCGGTTTACGCAAGGCGAAGTCAGCGTCGCGATCGTTGACGATCCGGAAATGCGCCAGTTGAACCGGCAGTATCTCGATCATGATTACGAGACGGACGTCCTCAGCTTTGTAATGGACGCCGATGACGAGGCTGGCCTGCTGAATGGCCAGCTGATTCTGAGTTTCGATACCGCAGTACGCGAGGCGGACGAACTGGGAATAGAGCCGTTTGACGAGCTTCTTCTTTACGCTGTTCATGGAACACTGCATCTGGTCGGCTATCGTGACAAAGAACCAGCAGCCGCGGCTGAAATGCGTTCAGCCGAAAAGGAGTATCTTGCCGCAGCTGGTGTTGAGCACGTCTGGCCCGATGATGAAGAAGACGGTGGACAGGAGGTTGCAGTCTGATGAGCGGGTTGTTGATCTGGTTCACAATCAGCGGATTCATCATTACGACTCTGGCTGCCACCGCAGCTTATGTTCTGACGGAATGTTCGTGGCATGAACTGGAAGAGTATTGCCAGCAGCAGCGGCGTCCCGGGATCTTCAGCAGGATTTTCGACTGGCGCGAACAGATGCATTTCGGCGCAGTTATTCTTCAAGGGCTGTCCACAGCTTTTGCC